>DAOLIP010000018.1:0-44577 GCA_035328475.1 Ferruginibacter sp. | reverse complement strand
ACATGTGTGAAAAATGCCGGTGATTTTTTTCCAGCGATTTCCAGTCATCGGCCCATTCCTGCAACGAACCATCCCTGCCGATTTGCGGGGGTACTAATTTTTCCCTGGCAGATTTTACCTGCCGGACAAAAGCATCTTCTTTCCCCAGAATTTTTGCTGCTTCCAAATAATAACCAAAGAGGTCGTACAAAATCTGCATATCAATAGATGAACCAGCACAGATGGTAGTGCCTTCCCGGAAACCGGCAGTTACTTCGTCAAAATAAGGTTTATTGCCTCCCCCATCCGGAAAGTTTTCGGGAGAGGTGGATGGATTAGTGACCAGCCATTTTCCGTTTGGATGCGGCACTAAAAAATCCATAAAGAACCGAACCGAACCTTCTATTAGCGGATAAGTTTCTTTCAAAAAATCTTTATCCATTGTATATTGGTAATGCTCCCAGATATGTGTGCATAGCCAGGCGCCGCCAACAGTAAATGTTCCCCAGGTGGGACCATCCATGGGTGCTGCAACCCGCCAAATATCTGTATTCTGATGAAACACCCATCCCCTTGCACCATAATGTTCACGGGCAACCTGTGTGCCCTGGTCAGTTAATTCCCTTATCATTCTAACCAATGGTTCGGCACATTCCGAAAGGTTGCCACTCTCCACCGGCCAGTAATTCATTTCGGTATTGATGTTGGTGGTGTATTTCGAATCCCAGGAAGGATTCATATTGTCGTTCCAGATGCCCTGCAGGTTGGCGGGTTCGGTGCCGGGCCTGGATGAACCGATCATTAAGTACCTGCCAAACTGGTAACTCAATGCAGCCATGGAAGGATCGGGTTCGGTCTGAATTTTTTTAACCCGTTCCGGTGTTGGTAAAAATGAATTAGCCGTATTGGATAATTGCAGCGATACCCGGTCAAAATATTTTTTATGGTCAGCTACTGCAGAAGAAAGAATGCTGTTGTAACTTTTATTTTCAATGGCGCTGAAATAATTATTCACCCTCTGGTGTTGATCTGCACTTACATCTTTGTAATTTACAAAGTTGGTTGCTGCGGCAAAATACAGTGTTACCGAATTTGCATTTTCAATGATAAGATTCACATCATCTGTTTTCACCGTGCCGCCATCCGGTATCGCTTTTATCCTTGCCTCATATCTTATCTTTCCTTCCACACCCATATAGTCGGCCGATTTGCCGGTGAGGATCAATCCGTCATTGCCATATGGATCCATCCTGAAATAATCGGTTGCATAATTGGAGTGGGTTTGATTTCTTTCTCCCCGCAGGTTGGCGGTAAAGGAAATGCTGTTGGGCTTATCAGCTGTGATGCGAACTGCAATCACCTGGTCGGGTGCCGATGAAAAAACTTCCCGCTGATAGGTTATTCCATTAGCAGTGTACGAAACACCTGAAATACCGGTTTCAAGGTCTAGCCATCGCTTATAATCAGTAACACTGTCCTGGTTTTTAAAAAACAAATGCAGGTTGGCCAGGCATTGGTATTTCATTTGTTCAACCGGGTAGCCCATTAAATGGCGGCCGAATAAATTATGTGCCGCCAGGTATTTTTCTTCAAAAACCTTTTTTTGTATTTCGGGCAATACTTTATAACCACCTTTTACTACAGTTGAATACGGCCCGCCCGACCAGTAGGTTTCTTCATTTAACTGTATCCGTTCTTCCGCATTCCTGCCGAAAACCATGGCGCCCAGCCGGCCGTTACCCACGGGTAAAGCCTCCTCCCATTTCCTGGCCGTGATATCGTGCCATATTATGGTAGCGGGGTTAAATGTTTTGCTGTTTATTTTTTCAGGCGTATCATTTTTCTGTCCAAAAATTCGGGGAGAAAAAAGCAATAATAAAATAAAGCAAAAGAACTTAATACACTTCATAAGCGAATGCCGTTTTATAAAACTGAATCAATAAGGGAAGCGGAAAACCGGAAGAGAAGCAGCCGATACCTTAAAAGTAATGATTTTTTACCGGTTAAACCCGTTGGTGCCGACCGGAAAAGAAGCGTTTGCGGCTGAATTTTATTTATCTTCAGCCGTATGAAAAATGGGTTGCCGTTGTTTTTTTTATCTTTCTTTTTTTGTGCTTCAGCGCAACAAAAGCAATCCTATAAGATCATTGCTTACGCAACCGGAAAAACAGAAACCATCAAACAATACCCAATCAATAAGCTCACACACATTATTTACAGTTTTTTAAAAATACAGAACGACACACTTTCTTTTCATAACGAAGACCAGCGGAACAATTTACAGCAACTCGTTGAACTAAAAAAAATTCAGCCCGGGTTAAAGATCATGGTATCTATCGGAGGATGGGGCGGTTGCTCCTTCTGCAGCGACCTGTTTGCAGCAGCAGCACAGCGGCAGAATTTTGCCAGAACAACAGTGGCACTTTTTAAACAATACGGCATTGATGGATTGGACCTGGATTGGGAATACCCGGCCATTGAAGGATATCCCGGCCATAAATACGATGCTGCCGATAAAAATAATTTCACCGAACTCATTAAAGCGCTTCGGCAGGAAATGGGTAATGATTATCTCTTAACCTTTGCCGCCGGTGGTTTTGTAAAATACCTGGAGCAGTCTGTTGACTGGGATGCTGTAATGCCATTGGTTGATTTTGTTAACCTGATGACCTACGACCTGGTGGGGGGGTATGCCACGGTAACCGGCCACCATACGCTGTTGCAGGACTATATGCCCAACCAGGAATCTGCCAGTAAGTGTGTGAACTGGCTGCTGAATAAAAAAGTATCCGCCGGTAAGATCATCATCGGCGCTGCTATGTATGCCAGGGTTTGGGAGAACGTGCCCGATATAAATCACGGGTTGTACCAGCCCGGAAAATTCAAAAGAGGTGTTGCCTTTTCTGATTTTACAAATTATTTCAGCGATACATCCGGCTATACATATTATTGGGATAAAAAAGCACAGGCACCCTATCAATACAACCAGGCTCAACAGTTGTTTGCAACATTTGATGACAGGCGATCTGTAAAAGCGAAAACAAAGTTTATCCGAAAGCGAAAATTAGGAGGCATTATGTTTTGGGAACTGGCACAGGACCTGAAGGCTGGTGGTATTGTGGATGAAATCAGAAAGAGACTGCATTGATCCTCTTTCACAGAGAGGCTTATAGTTTAAAAAAATTGCTGTATTTTCACAACCGCTTGAAACGCACAAAGACCATACAGACAAAAACAAAACTGATTCGTTTTGCAACCGCCCTGCTTATGAGCAGCTGCCTGCTTTTTTTAACCGGCATCAACTTCTTTGTTTACGGAACCGGCAAACAGTTAAGCATGATGGAGCAATCTGATGCCGGCATGCCGGAAGATGAAGCACCGGGAAAACCGGCAGAGGAAAAATCATCAGCCGGCAACCAGAATAACATGCAGGAAGAATATGTACACGAACTTCACCTGCTGAAAACCGGAGCATCAGCGTCCAACCCATTGAAGTATTGCCTGCTGGATGAAGCCAGGCTTGCCATCGTTCATTTTGAACTTATTTCTCCCCCGCCCGACCTTTAAAGATTTTCATTTTTGCCGAAATGCCGGCCTTGATCCCCGATAACCAACTACGGGTAATTTTTTATAATCATTTCATTCCGGCCATTGCCCTGGCCGGGAGTATATTTAAACGGTTTATTATGAAATCGCAAATCAATGAGTTTTCCAGCAACCTGGATGCTCACCAGGTATATACCATACTGAAAGAAGGAAACAAACGCTTTGCAAAGAATACGGGTAACGGCGGAAAGGCCCGGATGCAAAACCGGGAAGAACCCGCCATTGTTATACTGAGTTGCATAGATTGCCCGGATTCGCCCGAAACGATATTTGATATTGAACAGGGAAAAATATTAAACATCTGCATAGCCGGCAATGTGGTGAATGATGAAATATTGGGCAGCATTGAGTATGCCTGTAAAACTGCAGGTGCAAAGCTTATCGTGGTATTGGGACATACGAAGTGCGGTGTTGTTAAAGAAGCCTGTGAAGGAAATAAGGAAGGACAATTTTCTCAGCTGCATAAAAAGATACAACCGGCTGTTGAATCAAGTAAAGCCTATGGACTTGGCGAAAACAATTATCTCTATTTAGAAAAAGTGTCATACACCAACGTGATCAATTCAATGGCAGAAATTATGCAGCGAAGCCAGGTCCTTAATGAATGGTGCCGCCAGGGTAAAGCCGGAATTGTTGCGGGCATGTATAACCTCGAAAGCAGGAGGGTTCACTTTGTAAGAGAGATATTGCCCGAACAAGTAAAGGAATTCCCGCCCGCCGAAAAAACGGGTTAACTGTTTTGTCCGTATTCTTTTTTTTTGCATTAGCTGAAAGACCGGGGTCCACGACTTCGGTCTTTGGCTTTTGTGATACAAAATTGACCTACCTTAAAGCATTAAATTACCGGCCAGTAAAGCAGGAAAAAAATGGTTGCTACTATTTGTGTCATATTCATCATTGGCTATATCGCCATTGCACTGGAGCATCCCATCAAGATCAATAAAGCCGCTACGGCATTGGTAACAGCAGCCTTGTGCTGGTCGCTGTATGCATTGCTTTCGGGCGACAGTCATGCTGCATCAGAACGCCTGGCGGACCATTTGGGTGAAGTGTCGGGCATCTTGTTTTTTTTAATGGGAGCCATGACGATCGTGGAGCTGATAGACGCACACGATGGCTTTTACCTGGTAACCAGCCGTATCAAAACCAGCAACAAAAAAAAATTAGTGTGGCTGCTGGCCTTTATCACCTTCTTTCTTTCAGCAGTGCTGGATAATCTTACCACAACCATTGTGCTGGTTTCGCTGCTGCGAAAGATCATTGCCGATAAGGAAGAAAGACTCATGTTCTCCGGCCTGGTGGTAATTGCAGCCAATGCCGGGGGGGCCTGGTCGCCCATTGGAGATGTTACCACAACCATGCTGTGGATCGGCGGACAGATAACGGCCGGCTCCATCATCATTCAAACCATTTTACCAAGCCTGGTGAGCATGATCGTTCCGGCGGCATTGATAAGCTGGAGAATGAAAGGCAACCTGAAAAAGGCAGACGGCAACGAAGAACAAAGCGTGAACTTTAATACCAATGCATACCAAAGAAACCTTGTATTTGCCGTAGGCGTATTCAGCCTCTTGTTTGTACCCGTTTTTAAAACGCTTACACATCTTCCTCCTTATATGGGTATTTTATTCGGGCTGGGTGTAATGTGGATGATCACCGAACTGATCCACAACGGAAGAGATGAAGAAGAAAAAGGCCTGCTCTCTGTGAACCATGCATTGCGTAAGATCGATACGCCGAGTGTGTTGTTTTTCCTGGGCATCTTATTAAGTATCGGCGCTTTGCAGGCAACCGGTGTTTTAACCAGCCTGGCAACCATGATGGATGAAAAGATCGGGAATGTATCCATCATCACTTTATCCATCGGCCTGCTTTCTTCCATTGTAGATAATGTGCCGCTGGTTGCAGCCGTGCAGGGAATGTATTCTTTAGACCAATATCCAACCGGTCATTATTTCTGGGAGTTTCTTGCCTACTGTGCCGGAACAGGAGGCAGTGTTCTTATAATCGGGTCGGCTGCCGGAGTTGCCGCCATGGGATTGGAGAAGATCGAATTTTTCTGGTACCTGAAAAAAATAAGCTGGCTGGCCATTGTGGGATATTTTGCCGGCGCAGCGGTGTTCATGCTGCAGCGTTACCTGGTGGGATAAACAGCCTGAAACACAATTAAAAATGCAGAGAAGGTAAATTATTTTAAACCTCCGTCATTTGTATACCCCCAATTCTTAATTCTTCATTTTTAATTCCTAATTAAAATTCGGCACTCTTTGGATATCTCGGAAAAGGAATTACATCCCTTATATTTCCCATACCCGTTACAAACTGAACCAGGCGTTCAAAACCAAGTCCAAAGCCGGCGTGCGGACAAGCGCCGAAACGTCTTGTATCCAGGTACCACCAAAGTTCTTCTGCAGGGATATGCATTTCATCCATACGCTTCGTGAGTTTATCCAAACGTTCTTCACGCTGGCTGCCACCAACGATCTCCCCGATGCCGGGAGCAAGTATGTCCATCGCCGAAACAGTTTGTCTTCCCGGTTCGCAGTTATCATCCTGCCGCATATAAAAAGCTTTGATGGCTGCCGGGTAATTGGTAAGAATGACCGGTTTTTTAAAATGCTTCTCTACTAAATACCTTTCGTGCTCACTCTGAAGGTCCATTCCCCAGCCGGTAACAGGGTATTGAAATTTCTTTTTCTTATTGTGATTGCTTTCTTTCAATATCTCGATGGCCTCGGTATAGGTAAGGCGTTCGAAACGGTTGTTGAGAACAAATTCTAACTTTTCAAGTAGTCCCATTTCGCTGCGCTTATCCTGCGGTAAGGCCTTTTCTTCTTCGGCCAAACGCTGCGCTAAAAACTCCAGGTCTTCTTTATTATTTTCCAGCGCATATTTTATTACATACTGGATAAATTCTTCTGCAAGGTTTGCATTGTCTTCCAGGTCATAAAAAGCCATCTCCGGTTCTATCATCCA
The DNA here is from genome assembly GCA_035328475.1 of Ferruginibacter sp. Taxonomy (GTDB): domain Bacteria; phylum Bacteroidota; class Bacteroidia; order Chitinophagales; family Chitinophagaceae; genus Ferruginibacter. The sequence continues at coordinate 38,016 of DAOLIP010000018.1, read as the reverse complement.
GAACTCGGCCAGGTGCCGGGTGGTATTTGAATTCTCTGCACGGAAGGTTGGTCCGAATGTATAGATATCGCTGAACGCCATGGCGGCAAGCTCTCCTTCTAATTGTCCGCTTACGGTAAGATTGGTACTGCGGCCAAAGAAATCATCTTTGAAGTTGATAGAGCCATCATCGTTTTTTGGGGCAGTGCCGTCGATGGGGAAGGTTGTTACCCGAAACATCTCGCCTGCACCTTCTGCATCGCTGGCAGTGATGATGGGTGTATGCAGGTAAACAAATCCTTTATCATTGAAAAATTTATGAATGGCAAAAGCCAGCGCATGCCGTACACGGAACACAGCGCCGAATGTGTTGGTACGGAAACGCAGGTGAGCGATCTCCCGTAAAAATTCCAGGCTGTGTTTTTTGGGTTGCAGCGGAAATTTTTCTGCATCGCTGTCGCCCAGTATTTCTATCGATGCTGCTTTCAGTTCCACTTTCTGCCCTTTACCCAATGAAGCGATTATTTCGCCCGTTGCTTTTATACAAGCGCCGGTGGTTATTCTCTTTAATATGCTTTCGTCAAACTTGCCCAGTTCGGCCACCACCTGTATATTATTATTGGTACTGCCGTCATTAAGGGCAATGAACTGGTTGTTGCGGAAGGTTCTTACCCATCCCATCACGGTTGTTTCGTAGCCTGCCTTATCGCTTGCCAGCAGGTCTTTTATCCGGGTTCTCTTGTTGAACATATAAAAATAAATTGGGGGGCAAAGATAAGATAGAAACGCAGATGACACGGATGAATACGGATTGGTACAGATAAATCTGTGAAAATCCCCCCAAATCCGTGTATCGATACTCCCAAAAAAGTTGCGGATTATAAAAAAAGCCCTATTTTTGAGCCGGAACAGGCCGATAAGTTTATCCAATCATTCTCTTTATCAGTTAGCCGGGTTCTACCAATATAAATTTCTCAATCACCATTTCAGACTTAAGACGGGATTTTTGAAGAAAATCATTTTTCATTCTTTATGTACGATATTTCACAACTGAACGACTTGCTCGTTCCTGAGTTGCTTGACATTGCAGAGCAATTTGATATTCCCAACGCAAAAAAACTAGTAAAACAGGACCTCATCAATAAGATCCTGGAAAACCAATCAAACATGAGCACCGAAAAAAAGAAAGACGACAAACCAAAACGCAAACGCATTGTTAAACCTACCGCAGCCGAAGCTGAAGCCGAAGCAGCCTTTACAAAACATAAAAGACCCGAGGTAGAAAAAAAGCCGGCAAAAAAAGCAGCCGAAAATGAGGAGCTGGAATTAATGCCGATCACCGACGAGGAAAGCACCATACCACCAGCCATTGCACAAATGCTGCAGGAAGAAGATGTACAGGGGCCCGAAGAGGAAATGGGGGAAGAAGATGCCGCCCAGCCACCGGCAAAACAATTTAGTCAACGCAGAGACCAGCAGGCATTCAATATTGAATTCGACGGTGTGATACTGGGCGAAGGAGTATTGGAAATGATGCCCGATGGTTATGGATTCTTACGAAGCAGCGATTACAATTATCTGTCTTCTCCCGATGATATTTATGTTTCTCCCAGCCAGATAAAATTATTCGGTATTAAAACCGGCGACACGGTTTATGGAAGCGTTCGTCCGCCGAAAGAAGGAGAAAAATATTTTGCGTTGTTGAAAGTGGAGACCATCAACGGAAAATCACCCGAAGAAGTAAGAGACCGGGTTCCGTTCGATTACCTTACACCGCTGTTCCCATTCGAAAAATTAGACCTGTGTACCAAAGGAGATAATTACAGTACCAGGATTATGGACCTCTTTACGCCTATTGGTAAAGGCCAGCGTGGACTGATCGTTGCCCAGCCAAAAACGGGTAAAACCATGTTGCTGAAAGAAGTGGCCAATGCCATCGCAGCCAATCATCCCGAGTGCTACCTGATGGTGGTGCTGGTAGATGAAAGGCCCGAGGAAGTTACCGATATGGAACGCAGTGTAAAAGCGGAAGTGATCGCATCAACCTTTGATGAGCCTGCAGAAAAACACGTACGGGTAAGCACCATGGCTTTGCAAAAAGCAAAACGACTGGTTGAGTGCGGACACGATGTGGTGATACTGCTTGACTCCATCACCCGTTTGGCCAGGGCGCACAACACCGTTGCCCCCTCAAGCGGAAAGGTATTGAGTGGTGGTGTGGAAGCCAATGCCATGCAGAAACCAAAACAGTTCTTTGGTGCGGCACGTAAGATAGAGAACGGCGGATCATTAACAATACTGGCTACAGCCCTGGTGGATACCGGAAGTAAAATGGATGAGGTGATCTTTGAGGAATTCAAAGGAACGGGTAATATGGAACTGCAGCTGGATCGCAAACTGTCTAACAGAAGGATCTATCCTGCCATCGACATCGTTGCCTCTTCTACAAGGCGTGACGACCTGTTACTCGATAAGGACACTTTCCAGCGTATGTGGGTGTTGCGTAAGCACATTGCCGATATGAACAGCGAAGAAGCCATCAACCTGCTGCTGAAGAATATGAAAGGAACAAAAGACAATGCAGAGTTCCTGATCAGTATGAACGGGTAATAAATTAAGAATTCAAAATTAATAATTGAGAATGAGCTGCTATTGGGCAGCTCTTTTCTTTACCAGGGACCCAATTTTAATTCTTAATTTTTAATTCTTATTTTTCATTTTGTGGCAATACAGAAATTAACCATAGAAGAATTCTTAAAGCTATCAAAGCAATACCCCGTGCTGGATGTACGCAGCCCCGGAGAATACAGCCATGCACATATACCCGGTGCATATAGTTTACCATTATTTACCAACGAAGAAAGAAAAGTGGTGGGTACCGCATACAAGCAACAAAGCCGGGAAGCCGCCATCAAGATCGGGTTGGATTATTTTGGCGTAAAGATGAAGAAGATGGTGGAAGAGGTTGAAAAAATAGTTTGTAGTTTAAAGTTTGTGGTTGAAGATACACCGCTGCAAGAGTCCCAAACCGCTAACCACAAACCACAAAGCACAAACATAATTCTCGTTCACTGCTGGCGTGGCGGTATGCGCAGCGCCGGCGTAGCCTGGCTGCTTGATCTTTATGGTTTTAAAGTATACACATTGGTTGGTGGTTATAAAGCCTATCGCAAATGGGTGCTGGCGCAATTTGAAAAGGAATACAATTTAAAAATTATCGGGGGCTATACCGGCAGCGGAAAAACATTAGTGCTTCATGAACTGATAAAACAAAACAAAACAGTGATCGACCTGGAAGACCTGGCTAATCACAAAGGATCGGCATTTGGAGCGATCAAAGACAAACCGCAACCGGGGCAGGAGATGTTTGAGAATTGCCTGGCACAAGCCTTGGCCGATACGGGATACAGGATGCAGGATGTGGATGATAAAGATCCCGTATCTGGTATCCCGTATCCTGTATCCTGTATCTACCTCGAAGACGAAAGCCAGCGCATCGGCAACCTGCAAATACCCATGCCGCTCTGGTATACCATGCGCCGGGCGCCGGTCATCTTCTTAGACATTCCTTTTAAAAAACGGCTGGATTATATCACCGAAGAATATGGTAAAATGGATAAAGAACAGGTAGCTGAAGCCATATTGCGCATACAAAAAAGGCTGGGCGGACTGGAAACCAAAAATGCCATTCATTTCCTTGCAGAAGGCAATTTGAAGGATTGCTTCGGCATTTTGCTCCATTATTACGATAAATGGTACAGTAAAGGGCTAAATAACAGGGAAAATCTTGCCTCCCTGTTAAATAAAATACCCTGTAAGGGCGTTGATACAAAAACCAATGTCCAAAAACTGTTGTCATGCAAAACCGTAAGCGCCTGATCCTTGTCTTAGCCGTACTCATTTCCTCCTTTCAACTTACAGCACAGAAAACTAAAAGCCTGGAAGACATGGACCTTACCGGCCTGTGGAAGGGGTTTATGTACAACGATACCACCCGGCTGAACTATCGCTACGAGATCGCCATCAGCGAAAGCAAAGGAAAATTATACGGATTCACACACACCTATTTTATCCTGAATGATAAAGAATACCACGGCGTAAAAAAGATCAAGATCAAAAGAGACGGGGAAGAGCTGATCATTGAAGATGTGGACCTGATCGCCAATAATTATCCCATCAAACCTCCCAAGGGGGTACATGTTCGCAATACCATGGTATTTGAACTGAAAGACGACAAGATGCTGCTGAGCGGAAAGTTCAGCACCAACCGAACCAGGGAATACGCCCCGGCTACCGGATTTATTTATGTTGAAAGAAAGAATGATTTTCTCAATAGCGCCCTTATTCCCCACCTCCAGGAACTGGGCCTGGAAAAAGAACTTGTCTTCAGCAATGAAGTAACCAGGAAGCAGACAGAAGCGAAGACGTCAATGTCTGTATTAGCTCCGGTTCCGGTGGCAGAAGAAGAAAAAATAGTTCAGGCTGCAACAAAAAAAGAAGCAGGGGAGATCAAACAGCCCACAATAACTCCGGCAGAAAAACAACCGGTTGTTGCCAAAACAGAAACAAAGCCTGCACCCAAACAAACAGAAACGGTAGTTACAAAACCGGCTCCTCAAAAACCCAAAGAACAGGTTGTAACAAAACCAACAGAGCCTGTAGCTAAAAAAACAGAACCGGCAGCAACAGCAAAAACAGAGCCGGCTAAAACCGAAACGCCGGTTGTTGCTAAAGCGGCGGTTGCTGAAAAGCCTGCAGAAACAAAACAGGCCCCTGTAAATAAACCGGTAAAGACTGATCCAACAGCAGCAACAGAACTTAACAAGCGTAAGGTAGAAACGATACAAACGCTGTACTTTAAATCAGACAGCCTGGAACTGGTGTTGTATGATAACGGTGAGGTTGATGGCGATACCGTGAGTATTGTAATGAATGGAGAAGTGATCATGCCCAGGGTTGGGTTGACCACCAATGCCGTTAAAAAAACGATCTATACAAAAGAGGCAGGCGACAGCATCAAAATAATAATGTATGCCGAAACGCTGGGAACCCTTCCGCCTAACTCCGGCCTGCTGATCGTTAATGACGGCAACGACCGGTACGAGATACGTTTCAGCGGCGATATGGAAAGAAATGCAGCCATCGTGTTCAGGCGCAAAGAACAATGGTGAGGGATCAGCTTTGCTGCATCTTATGTACAAAACTGATCATTATGAATTCGGCGGGACGCACAACAGCCAGTTTTATTGTAACAGCCAGCCTTCCTTCCAGTATGTCGGATGCGGTCATCGTAGAACCTAACCCGATCTGTACATCAAATGCCTCTTCCGGTTTTGCACCCTGTAAAGCACCATCCCGCCATAATAGCGTGAGATAGTTTTCTATCATCGACTTTACCCTCACCCATGTATTGGCGTCGTTCGGTTCAAACACTACCCAGGAACTGCCGTTTTTAATACTGTTTTCTATCATTGTTATGGTACGGCGAACATTGATGTATTTCCAGTCCAGGCTATTTCCATCCAGTGTTCTTGCTCCCCATACCAGCAGCCCCATACCGGCAAATACCCTGATCGCATTTATTGCCTTACCATCAACCGGCATAGTAAGATCTGTTTGCTGATCATTATTAATATGTACGGCCAGGTCTGCAGCGCCGGCTAAAGAAACATTAGCCGGCGCCTTCCACACCCCACGGTTATTGTCGAACATGGTATATATGCCTGCAATGGCTCCGGAGGGAGGAACATACCGTCTATCCGTAAGTACCAACCATGGATAATAGGCGGCGCCCCACGTAAGGTTATCGTTACCGATACCCGCCCTGAACAACGAACTATCACTACCGGAATCGGCAGAAGGTTTTAGTGTATCGATGATGGCGAAGCGATCCTGTAATGCACTGCAGGATGCAAGCGTTTGCTTTTGCAGATCGTAAAAATCCTGCGAAGACAATAAACAGGCGTCAGGAATTACGATCAGCTGAACCCTGATCTCTTTACTCCTGTTCAATCCATTAACAAGCGAAGAAAGAGCGGCTGGTTCATTTACAGAACCAACGCTTATGACATAACAGTCACTGCCTCCGTTTGTATAATAAAGGGAAACGGCGTTTGCGAGGTATTTTAAAGAAGGGTCATTACCAAAGATCCTGACAAAGTCATTCCATGATCTGATTTGTTTTGGAAACAGCAGAATACTGTTCCCTTCATTATCAGCAGTAACGGTTGTATACCCGATGAAAGCAACAACAGAACTTGGTTCCTGTGCAATAGAAAAGGGAAATTTCGGAACCTCTTCAATATATACACCAGGGGTTTTATAAGTAGCCATCCGCAAGCTTTGCAGTAAGATACAGTAACTTTGGCTAAACAGGCAATGCAATGAACGAAGAACCGATAAGACTTACGCAATACTCCCGGGGTGCCGGTTGCGGATGCAAGATAGCGCCGCAGGTACTGGATGAAATTTTAAAGAGCAACAGTACATCTCCCTCCATAAAAAACTTACTGGTTGGCAACAGCAGTAAAGATGATGCAGCGGTATATGATCTTGGCAACGGAACCGCACTGATCTCCACCACCGATTTTTTTATGCCTGTTGTAGATGATGCCTTTGATTTTGGAAGGATCGCATCGGCCAATGCCATCAGCGATGTGTATGCCATGGGCGGCAAACCCGTTTTAGCCATTGCCATCCTGGGGTGGCCGGTTGAAAAACTGCCGGCAGCACTGGCTCAACAGGTTTTGGAAGGAAGCCGTAAGATATGCGAAGAAGCAGGTATTCCGTTGGCCGGCGGGCACAGCATTGATTCTGCAGAACCCATCTTCGGGCTTTCGGTGAACGGCCTGGTGGATATAAAGAACCTGAAGAAGAATAACACGGCAAAAGCAGGAAACCTTTTATTCATTACCAAACCGCTGGGCGTAGGCGTTCTGTCTACTGCACAAAAAAGAGGCGTATTAAAAGAAGAACATTTGCCGGTGATGATCAAACAAATGACAGTACTGAATACCATCGGCGAAGCGCTGGGAAAGATAGAAGGCGTAACAGCCATGACCGATATAACCGGCTTCGGCCTGCTTGGCCACCTGGTTGAAATGGCGGAGGGCAGTGGCCTTTCTGCCGAAATAAATTACGGAGTATTGCCGGTGGAAGAAGGCGTTAAAGAATATTTAAGCCAGCGCATTGTACCCGATGCCACCTACCGAAACTGGAATGCCTACAGTACTAAAACAGGTTTTGAAAAGGGGGTGAACGTGATGGAAGCCTTTAACCTTTTACCCGATCCGCAAACAAACGGAGGGTTATTGATAGCCGTTGACGAAGCATCTGCCGGCATGGTAAAAAAAATACTGACAGAGAGCGGACTGGAAAAATTTGCCCAGCCGATCGGTGTGATGAAAGCCCCAGCAGAAAAAACCATTTTTGTAAAACAATAAAATACCGCCTGCCGGGTATGCTTTATCTTCTGCCAAATTGTAAATTGTACTTCAAACAACCAGTATGAAAAAACAAGCCCTTTTCGTTGCGTTAATGATCCTGCCGGCTTTTTCTTTTGCGCAGGTGAATGTACAAACTTTGATAAAGCCCGGCACCAAACTGATCTATGCCGTGGAGGCCAATGAACAGAAATATAATTTCATTGTAACGGTAAAGGCCCTGGTTCCTGCCCTGGTATTCGACTGGGAAATGACCGAACCGGTAAACAACCGGGGTACTATTACCCACACGTCTGCCGCAATGATCTCTGCCAATACCATGTATAACTTCTTTTCCGGCGGACAAAAAACACTGGATGATAATACGCTTAGCGTTTGGTTGAGCAAGAATACGTTTACCGGTCTCACGAAAGGAGCAAAAAGTGTAATGATGAAGATGAATACCAATGAGCAGCCGCAAAAAATGGGAGGCGTAAAGGAAGACCCGGAAGAACTGCATATTCTTGTTGATGGAGAAAAAGAGACCGTGGAAGAATTCACGGCAAAACAACTGAACGAAGCAGGAGCCCCGGCAGGTGATGATGTTTATTTCAGCTTTGCCAATTCTGCAAAAATGCCCATCATCCTGCGGATGAAGAACGGGTTTTATATCGGGCTGAAAGAGATACGAACCAAACAGGCTAAAACGGATTAGGTTATCAGTTTATCTATCTGTGCAGCCAGTTTATGATCCTTTTCGGTAACAATATCCCCGGCGTCGTGTGTGTTCAGCCAAAGCTCTACCTTATTATATACATTGGTCCATAACGGATGATGGTTCATCTTCTCAGCCTCAATAGCAACCCTTGTCATGAAGGCAAAGGCTTCCGAAAAATTTTTGAACTCAAATTTTTTATAGAGGGTATTGTTTTCTTCTTTCCACATAAAATTTAATTAAGGATTAAAAATTAAGAATGAATAGTTTGCTTGATCCCATATCCTTCACTCCTGAAGATTCTCTGTAAATGAAAAAATTTCTAATCCTTAAATACCAATTTTTAATTTAAAAGATAAGGTGTTGTTTGTTCTTTATCTTTTCATTGGTCATTTCGGTTACCAGCTGCACGCCCGGAATGGTGCGGATACCCTGTATCAGTATCTTCAAGTCTTCGGCGCTTACCGGGTCGCCCTTTATCAGCCACAAAAAATCAAGGTGCTTGAATTCGGGCAGCAGGTACTCGCCATCATACTGGTTATTGTATAAATAATGCCATAATGAAATGGAAGGAATGGCATATTCATAAATGCTGAAAAAATAACTTCGTTTCTTTTTGGTAAGCTGTATCTCTATATCGTTGTTCACCCGGAAGCTTAGCCCGAGCAACTGGTTAAGCTGCCAGCTGAACTGGTAATCCTTTATGGGCGCTACAATGCCCAGCAGGGTGGAGTCTTCAAAAAACTCTTCTGCCAGCGCTTCGTTGTCGATCTTTAATTTTTGCCCCGTTGCCATGTATGAACAGAATTAGAACACCACATCAAATACCAGTTCTTCTTTGCCCCTGGTTACTTTTACTTTGGCAGCATCGCCCTTGTTGAACCTGCTTAACACCTGCATGTAGCCCTGCACATCGGATATTTTATGATCGCCGATCTGCGTGATCACATCGCCGGCCTTTATCCCCACTTTCTGTGCCAGTTTTCCTTCACTTACACCATCGGCCCTTACGCCGGTGCCGCTGTATGTATAATCAGGCATGATGCCGAGGCTTACAGTAAAGCTTCTTTTTCCCTGGGCAGCCGCTTCCCTGGTTTTGGTAAAAGCCAGTTTTCCTTTTTTATTGGTGGCATCAACCAGGTTGTAGATGTATTTGATCAGCATCAGCTCGCCGGTATAATTTACTTTATCGGCATCATCACCGGGTTTGTGGTAATCGCTGTGGGCGCCGGTGAAGAAAAACAGAACCGGAATGTCTTTGCGGTAGAAAGAAGTATGATCGCTGGGCCCTACGCCGCTGCTGTCGAAGTTTATTTTAAAATAGTTATCGGTGCTGCTGAGCTGTTGTGCCCACAAAGGCGATGTACCGTAGCCGCCGATGGTAACACCGTGTGTGCTGTCGTTCAGCCTGCCTACCATATCCATATTGATCATGTAGTTTGCTTTGGAAAGATCGATGGGCGGATGCTCGGTAAAATATTTACTGCCATACAGGCCCAGCTCTTCGCCCGAAAAAGCAACAAAAACATAATTGTTATTGCGGAGCTTTGACTTTTTCAGTTGTTTACCCAGCTCTATCAAGGCTGCCGTGCCGCTGGCATTATCGTCGGCACCGTTGTGTATCATGGGTGTGCTGCCGGTATATAAAGAATTATGGTCTTCGCCGTAACCGAGATGATCGTAGTGGGCGCCCAGTATCACCGTAGTAGCAGCGCCGTTATCAATATAACCGATCACATTGTGCCCGGTTCTTTTTTTCTCGCTGATGGAAACTTCCAGCTTAATATCGGAAGAAGCGGTTTCATCCTTCAGGTATTTTTCTTTTACTTCCTTACTGATATAGATAGCGGGGATCTTTGCCCTTTCTGTTTTTGATTTTGGTTCAAACTTCAGCTCGTCTTTTATGGAAGAAGTATTGTAAATAAGCAGCGCAGTTGCACCTTTGGAAGCTACATTGTTCAGTTTTTTGGTGATGGCGTCTTCCAGGTCGAAATGCGGATTGCTTTTGTTTTCTTCCAGTAATTCTTTCAGGTTCCAGAACCAAACCGTTCCGCTTTCGGGTAATGCAATGGCTGCAGAGGCAGTTGTTTTTGCATTGGCGCTGTAGGCCAGCGGAAAGAAATCTTTTTCTGCAGAGAGTTTATTGTTATTTATCTGGAGCGATGTTGCCGGGTCAATTTGTTTCCCGTCGTTCACTTCAAAATCCTGGATATAGGTTCCGTTATTTCCTTTGGCGATGAGCCCGGCTGCCTGGAATTGATTGCTGATGTATTCATAGGCCAGTTTTTCTCCGGCGCTTCCGGTTCTTCGTCCTTCTAATTTATCGTCTGCCAGGAAACCGATATGCGATTGAAGATTGCTGATGACCTGTTTATCTGCCTTCTTTAATTTTTGTGCCGAACCTGCCGTGGAAATAAGCAACAGCAACCATAAAATGCGTTTCATTCAATATGTTTTGGTGAAGAACTGCAAAGGTAGCTGAGGGAATGGCTAAATGTGTAAAAGGGTTGTAAAAATTAATCACAATATTCTGGCTGGAACCACATAGGAACATAGGGCACATAGAAAATCACACAACTATGTTTTCTATGTGCCTATGTGGTTCAGGTGTGCCTTAATTAATTTCCGCATTGCATACCCCATCTTTCCTAATTCGTAACCGGGGAAGGGGCTTTACCGTTATTTTTGCAGGCACAACGTTTGGCAAAACATATAAACATAGCGTTAGTAGGAAATCCCAACAGCGGAAAGAGCTCCCTCTTCAATTACCTTACCGGGCTGAAGCAGCAGGTGGGTAATTTTCCCGGCGTTACGGTAGATAAAAAGACGGGCTCCAGTCATATCGGCCCCGGGCTCAGCGCCACCCTGATTGACCTGCCGGGAACCTACAGCCTTTATCCCAAACGCAGCGATGAATGGGTATCGTACCGGGTGTTGCTTGACCAGGACGACGATATAAAACCTGATATGGTTTTGCTGGTGGCCGATGCCAGCAACTTAAAACGCAATCTCTTATTCTGTTCGCAGATCATCGACCTGGGCATTCCCGTGGTGGTGGCGCTTACCATGATGGACCTTGCCAAGAAAAAAGGAACGCAGATAGATATTCCCGGGCTGGAAAGAGAACTGGGGGTTCCCGTGGTTCCGGTCAACCCCAGGAAGAACAAGGGGGTTGAACAACTGAAAAAAGTGATTGAACAATCTGCGGAGAACTTATACCAGCCGCCTGCCCGTGATTTTATTGATGCCAATGCGCTGGCGGAAAAAGCTGTTGATGCTGTTAAGCAGCTATATCCCCACTTCAGTAATTACAAAGCCGTTCATTACCTGATCAACCACGAATATTTTTTGCTGGATGAAGGAATGCAGGAAACGATCGAAACGATCGAGATCAATAACAAATTCAATCCCACCAAAACGCAGGCGGAAGAGATCATGCAACGCTATGGCCGCATCAAGCACATCATGCAGCAATCGGTGGTAGAGGCCGATCCGTTGCAAAAAGCATTGTTCAACGAACGGCTCGATGATCTTTTATTACACAGGCGATGGGGGTATATTATCCTGCTGGCGGTATTGTTCCTGCTTTTTCAAAGCGTGTTTTGGGTAGCCAAGTATCCCATGGATGGAATTGAGTGGGTGTTTGGTCAGCTGGGCGGATGGCTTGGCAATGTATTGCCGCAGTCATTGTGGAGCGACCTGCTTATAAACGGTGTGGTGGCCGGCCTCAGCGGCATCCTTGTTTTTGTGCCGCAGATCATGATATTGTTTGGATTGATAACGGTACTGGAAGACACCGGCTATATGGCCCGTATCAGTTTTCTTACCGATAAACTCATGCGCAAGGTTGGACTGAACGGAAAGAGTGTGATGCCCATGATCAGCGGCTTTGCCTGTGCCGTTCCGGCCATTATGAGTGCACGAAATATTGAGAACAGTAAAGAACGGCTGCTTACTATACTAATTACCCCGTTGATGAGCTGCAGTGCCCGGCTGCCCGTGTATACTATTTTGATCGCATTGGTGATCCCATCAAAACTATATTTCGGGGTTTTAAGTTTACAGGGCCTGGTGATGATGGGATTGTATTTAATGGGAACCGTAATGGCGTTGATCGTTGCCTGGGTAATGAAGTGGTTCATTAAAAGTACCGAACGCAGTTTTTTTATCCTGGAACTGCCAACCTACCGGGCGCCCCGCTGGAAGAATGCGCTGACCACCATGATTGAAAAAGCAAAAATATTTGTGTTTGATGCCGGAAAGGTAATTATGATGATCAGCCTTTTGTTGTGGGCACTGAGTACGTATGGCCCCAAAGAAAAAATGGCGAATGTTACGGCAAAGTACGAGCAACTGGTAAAGGAAAACCCACAGCAGGAAACCGAATTGAACAAACAACGAAAAACCGAATTATTGCAAAGTTCTTATGCCGGAACCTTAGGTAAGGCCATTGAGCCTGCCATACGCCCGCTGGGTTACGACTGGAAGATCGGCATTGCTTTAATAACCTCTTTTGCAGCACGGGAAGTTTTTGTGGGCACCATGGCAACCTTATATAGCGTAGGAGAAGGCGCTGATGAAAACGACAATACCCTTCGCCAGAAAATGGCTGCTGCCGTAAGGCCCGACGGATCCAAAGTATACAACCTGGCAACCGGCTTATCGCTGCTTATCTTTTATGTGCTGGCCATGCAGTGCATGAGTACGCTGGCAGTGGTAAAAAGAGAAACCCGTAGCTGGAAATGGCCCATCATACAATTCATTTACATGACGGGCCTGGCGTATTTGATGAGCTGGATTGCGTACCAGGTATTTTCCTGATCGAACCACATAGAACATAGGGCACATAGAAAACCACATAGCTATGTTTCCTATGTGATTCAACTAAAACTTCACATACTTTTCCATCAATTTTTGATCCACCCCTTTCTCTCTTGCTTTTCTTGCCTGCTTACGTAAGATGAATTCAAATACACTCATCCACCCCGGAAGATTACTTTCGCTGATATCGAATAACCAGGCCAATGCTAATTTATCTTTTGGAAAACCATTTGCTTTACATAGTCCATCACTGGCCAGCCCGTACCCGATCTGCAGGCTTTGCTCAAACCCACGACTGGCGGGCCTTAGCTCCACTAAAAATTTACAAGGCTTACCGCTTCTGTTCCGGAATAAGTGGTTGATGTTGGGTGCTGCCGTTGCCGACTGGCCCGGCTTTAATGTGTGCATTGTTTTACCTAACTGTACCTGTACCTCACCCTCCAGGCAATCAAATTTTTCGCTGTAGGTTTTGTGGTAGTGCAATCCAACGCCGCCGCCATCTGCCAGTTCCACTTCCACCAGGGTGTACTCGCCGTTGGTATCGGCATGTGTTTTTAAAAAAGTTACGTAGTCTTTTTGAATGGGGTTATATATCTTTCTTTCCATGATGGGGCATTTACGTAAAAATAATATTTCATGGATTTGAGAGAAGCAGAAATAATATTGAACAAGGAACAAGGAGCTCTGAACAAGGAGAGGAATGCTTAAGAGAATCTACTTCAAAATTCTACATTCCTTGCTCCTTGTTCAATATTCGCATCTTACCAATCCACCGCATAAATGATCCGGTTCTTCACCTGCGGATAGATCTTCCGGTATAGTTCATTCAGCACTTCTTCTTTGCGGGGTTCGTTGTAGCGGTTATTATTTATAAGGGCCCAGTCGTTGGCGCTAAGTGCCCTGCTGTCGCCGCTGTAGGTAGCATATTCTTCCTGCCAGTTGTATTCTTCCCGGTAATTGTTGCGGCTAATGAGTTTGCCTGTAGATACATCGTTGATGGAGACTTCCATTTCACCACGGGCATTGAATGACTGGCGGGTTATGTTCACCGTAGCATACACGGTTTGATAAATCACTTTACCGCTGGTATCCCTGCCGGTTTCAACCTGTTTGCTGGTATTGCGGCTGTAGCGGTAGCTCTGCGGGTAAGGGATGTTCATGTTGCGCAGGTTAAGATCAACCACCCAGTCGGGCTGCACATTATCACGCCGGGCTTCCCAGTCGGTATAAAAACGGGCGGGGTAGCGGTTGCTGTTCTTCAGTTCCCTTACCAGGGTTTGCTGAAAATATTCGTTGCTGTAATTATAACCGTAGTTACCCCAGCTGCTGTTAAAGAAAAAGGAATTATCCTGTACGGGGTTTACCTGCACATTTACAATGGCATTCTGGTAAGCCTGGTCCATTTTTTCTTTGGCATCTTTAAAACCGGCAACAAACTTATCGGCTTTTTTATAATGGTTGTAGGCCTTCTTTGCATTATCCCGGCCGGTAAGACTTAAATAACCGTCGCCTTCATTGTAATATGCTTCGGCGGCCTGTTGCTTAAGGTCGTAAATGGTTTGCTGGTAATTGGCGGGAGTAACTTTTTCGTAAGCGGCGTTCACATCTATGATGGCATTGTGCATGTCCTGCAGGGTATTGTATTCATCAATGAGTTTATCCCAGCGGCTCAGTTCCCTGGATTCCTTCAGGCTGTTTATCTTACGTATATGCCGCTGCTGCGATAAACTATATAAAACCGGCAATGCATTGGCGGCGGCGGTATCGCTGCTCTTTTTCTTTAATGCTTTAACGGCGTCAAAAAGCGCATTGTCGGAATCGCTGCGCTCCAGGTAATTTTTTTTGCTGTTGCTGCAGCCTGCTAAAATGAACAGGCCGGCGATGGCGTAAAAAATGTATTTCATAATGATTACCCTCCTGTAAATATATACGGGCAATGGCTGCTCCAAAGTTACCATTGTTAGGTAAGTTATAAAAAGATTAACAGGAAGGAAATGAGCCGGGATCTAAGGGCGATAGCGGGTAAATAAAAGCCCCTGCCGGTGAAAGAGGTTTTATTCCCTTACCAGGAAATAGGAAAGCCCGTCTGCCTCTACATGCTGATCTAACCGTAAACTGTCGTTTGAAATGAAAGAATAATGAAAGGTTGTTATCATGCCGTTTGAGTTTATACTTAATAATTGCCTGGGCGGTACAGTGCTCATGTCTTCTGTAAGTGTATACGTTCCGTTTCCGGCCGGCATAAGGTCTCCGGTTTGCGATGATGTATAATCCTGCTTCAGGGTCAGCTGCCAGGAGCGACCGGAGTTTTGCGGCGTTTGGTTAATGTTACCAATACCCCCGCTTGCTTTATACCATTCCCATTGCCCCACCACAGCAGAATTTGTTCGTTCTTTTTTGCAGGAAATAAAAAGCAAAGCGAACATTATAAAATATACCAGCCTGTTCATAATGAATATTTCGTGTAAGACAAATAAGCGGATCAAAAAGCTGCCTGGAAAATTCCATTTTATGCCGCTTGCTTCTTAAGGTCTTATTACTAAACTGCCCGGAATTACCAGGCCTGCTTTATCAATCACGTGATCTTCCACTTCATTGAATACCACCCCGGCCCTTTTTTGTAAACTGCAAATAGGTTGTTTTGTCGCTTTTTAGAATAAGGGTGTCGGAGACCCTGTCAATGGGATAATAGAGTGAGAGGCTGTCGCTGATCTGCTCAAATGTTGTGAAAGACCCAACCATATTATCCTCCCAATCCCAATGCCCGCCGGTCTTGTCTGCAAAGCATGGTTTATAATTAAAACTGAAACGGCCTTCTTTATCTAAGGTTAGTGTTAATGAGTCGAACCGGGTACTGCCGCAAAGCATGTCTACGTTTTCCTGTCGTGTTACAACATACTTCCCTTCCCGTAGTTTCATTTGTTTACTTACTTCTGTAAAGGTTTGAACAAGGAAGGCCATTGGAAAAAACAGCAAAAAAAGGGCAGTATATAAAAGGACCTTGTAGAATTTTCCATTGGTAAGTCTCAGGATGAGAAACAGCAGCAAAAAAATTCCGCTGGGTACCAGTGTTACATATAAAACGGCCCAGAGATTACTGTGCATGTGGAATAAATTACCCTTACGCCAAATCCTTTATTGGCAGCCTTGTTATTTTGAAATTACGCATCCGGAATTTCCGGCTCTGTCAGTTTTACCAGTTTCTCCAGCGATTCCTGCCAGCCCAAATAACACATCTCGGCCGGAATAATGGAAGGTATACCTTCCTGGGTTATCCTGAGTTCGGTACCGCAGGAAACTTTTGTAAGCCAGACGGAGGTGATCATTTCTCCGGGCAAACCGGGATCGTCAAACCTGTCGGTATGTTTTATGAATTCGTTCACCCTCATCTCCAGGTATTCGCCGCCAAAGGAATGGCTGTTGCCTGTAGAAAAATTGGTGAACGACATTTTATAGCTTCCGCCGGCCCTTGCGTCAATATGGTGCACGGTACATAAGAACCCATAGGGCGGCAGCCAGTACGAAAGGGCGCCGGCTTCTGTAAAAGCCCGGTAGATCTTTTCCGGGCCGGCCTTTATGACCCGGTGCAGGGTTACGCTGTTTGACATATTTAATTCTGTTTATTTTTCTTTAGATCCGGTTACCCGTTTTTAACACGAGAGCCAATATTCCAGGCCTGGCCGGGGATGCTATAAAGAAACGAAATTTTTAAGTGATTGTAAAGCAGCATTTACCCGGTTTTCGTTCCATCGGGGTCTTTGGAAGAAGACCCCGGGGAGACAAACTTTGTGGACATTTTTTTGTTCACAACAAAAGGGTTCACAACAAAATCAGTTAAAATGAGGGTTGGTGATAAAAGAGGCTTGCGGCAATGGTGCATAACGGGCAGGGTTTGCCGAAATGGGGGAAATAGAACTCTGTCCGCCAGGATTTTGCAAATACCAATGTTGTACGCATACCCTTTCTGCTCGCTCATCTATTCAGTTTGTCTGTGTTGCACCGAATGCTGGTTGCAGCGTTCTGAACCTTATTATTTTTCCTTTAGTAATTTTTCCAGCTTTTCTTTTGTTTCAGGAATTAATTTAAGCGTTAAGGTTTTTTTGAAACTCTCTATCGCTTTTGCTTTATCCCCTTTTGCCAGGTACAAATCTCCCAACCCATCATAACAATTGGCAGATTCAGGATGGTTTGTAATATTTAGTTTAAACAATGCTTCTGTCTTAATAAATTGTTTTTGCCTCAACGTATAGTAACCAAGATTATTAACCAGGCTTTCATCTGGCTTAATGCGATAGCCAATTTGCTCGGAAACATTATTATAGTGTGTTATTAATAAAGAATCCAGTTTAAAATCAGGATTGTCTAATTCACTATTATAAATTTTAAGTTTGTAATAATCAAAAATAAAACGAAGGGCATCATACTCACCGATCAACCGAACGGAACTGTGATCGTCATTTTCATAATATTTATGTTGGAAACGCAATTGATTTGTTTTGTTTTTGAAAATATCTTTAATGAACTCCAGGTTGCTGCGGATGAGTTCTGTTCCTTCAGTAGTATCTTTTTGAACTTTCAGCGTATCCATTCCTCTTTCCATTCGGTTTGCCAATGCCATAAACAAGGTTTTCCCGTTATAATTCTTATTTGCTAAAATCATCTTTGCTTCAGTTACAATTTGCTGACTGTTCCACCATAAAGCAGCATCAAGAGAAACATAGGCATTGAATAAATTTGGATGATGTATTAAAGTGTTCACAACCGTCAGGCCGCCAACAGAGTGGCCAATGAAGATCTTATAGGAAGCTGCCGGGTAACTTGAGTCGATGTATGGCATCAATTCCTTTTCCACATAACTCATGAACTTTTCGCCCCTGCCAACGATACCGGGAGTTTCCTTATCTGTACCAAATGTCAGCTCGTTCATCCGGGAATGATGTAAAATGCCAACTACAATCATTGGCGGACAAAGACCAGCATTACTCATAAATTCGGTTATACTGACGATATCATTAAAATTTCCATCTCCGTCTAATAGATAAATTACCGGGTAACGGCCTTTACCGGTATTTACATTTCCTCCATTGCTGTTTGGAATATGAATCCAGACTTTACGCTGTTCACCTAATATTTTTGATGCGGAGCTTTTTTCAAAACCGACGGTAAAAGGACTGTTTTCCTGTGCTTTGGCACAAAAGGAAAAAAGTAATACAGCAAGAGAATAAAAAAATGTTTTCATAGAATTTTTAAAGCCTGGTTTAAAGATTGCCTGTTTACTGATATGAGCATTACTGTTTTAATATGTCAAAGGACGTGCTTTATTCTGGTAGTGGGAGAAATAATAAGCAAACGGAGCTGGTTTGCCTTGTAAATGTGTTGCAATGTGTATTTGTCTGTTAGGAACTTTGCCTTGAATATCCTGTCACTTAGAAGCGAACGGAGTTTTGTTTTAGGGTTGTGTACTACGGGCAGGTGTTGCCGATGGTTGGGATTTTTATATTTGTCCGCCGGAACTGCTGCCTGGCTTTTTTAAAGTTAAAATATTAAGAACAAAAATTAATTTCAATTCGTTCAGCCCCGAACTTCACCACCATAGAGATATTATTGCCGATAGCTTAAGTGCCCAGCCCGGCTATTGGCAGTATCTATGTTAACGGCCGGCCATTCATATTTATTATATTATTTCACATAGGGACCAATTGAATCCATTGCAAACGTCAAAGGAAATCGTCTACTTTGCAGGATGCTATCATTGTAATGTGTTACAGTCCTTTCATCATAATAAAAATGCATCTTTGTCCAATAGTATAAAAGCCGAGGATTTTGAAGAATCCTGATAAAATAATCCAGTTCATCATTAAGGAATCTTGCTTGTGAGTCGTCGTCAAAATTTTGAGCTTGTCGTATTTTAAAAGTGATCTCTTCATAATAGTCGAAGATGTGCATTGCCAGTGATCTTTCTTTCAAAATAGCCTCTTCAATCGAATTAGTAGTGTCTTTTAAAAAAGCATTATGAACTAATGAGTCGACAATTGAATAATCCCGAGGTAGACAGAACAGATGACTAGCCTTTGGGTTCTCAATATTTAACCGATCAACTGCAAAAAATGTCGTGTAGGTATTTTGAATGTATCGACTCTCCTTATCTTCTGAATACTGCCTTGTTGAGATATAAATTGAATATCCAGATATTAAAATTGCAAGAATAGATAAGCCCCTACTTAGGTCAAGCCATTGCTTTCGCTCTTTAATCGGGCGATTTGGTCCAAAGTGTCGCATTCAAAACTGTAAATTTGGAGATCTCAATTGGTAATTTTTAATTGGCATCTCGGCTTGCCGCTAACATTAGAATTTATTCCTAAGCCACTACACATAATTTAAATACACATTGAAAATCAAACAACCACCTCTTTACACTTTAATTGTTTATTGCATTCCATGCCATTTATTTCTTTACGTCCTTCAGTAAAACTTCTGTGTCAAAAAAACCAGGTAAAAAATTTTGGACACAGGCTCCTTTTAAAAATGCTGTGTCAAAAAAATCCGGATCAAAAAAAACGGACACAACTTTTTAAAAATTCTGTGTCAGCACAAAATCGGTGTCCGTTTTTTTCACAGCGGATATTATTGACACGATCCCTGGGAATAATGAACAAGGAACGGAATGATAATAAGGATCCACTTCAACATTCAAAATTCCTTGTTTCTTGTTCGATATTCTCTCCCGAGGGCATACTTAAAAGTAACAAGGATATTATATATAAGGAAAGGGTATTTACACGGTCTTTTGAATAATGAACAAGGAACGGAATACTAATAAGGATACACTTCAACATTCAAAATTCCTTGTTCCCTGCTCGCTATTCTGGCCGTTCCTTGTTAGATATCCAGGTCTTAATGACCGATTTTTCCGCCACTCAGCCCCTATTTTCCGCCGTCCATCAAATCCGGCTCTTTCCCCAAAAATAATTTTATCCCGCAAAACTCAATGCCAGCAAGGGTTTTTGTAAAAACCAGCTAATATCCAGCACCAGCTACTGTAAAAAATATGGTATTATGTGTTGCATAGTACTAAAAAGCATCCTATATTTGTGATGTGAAAGGGATAAACCGGTTGTTTCCCGATCGCAAAGTTCTTAAAAAGTATAGCCTATTCTAAAACGATCTTCCACCCCCCTCTCCTTTGGAGAGGGGACGGGGGTGAGGTCGAAAGTATAGCCACTGAATAACAGGCCAAACAATAACCGCAAAAACGCTAAGGCGCAAAGCCATGAAAAAAGCGCCCTGGCGTTTGGGCGGTGAAACCAAAGCCTGTTTGAAAGTATAGCTTAAATTCAACCGAGCTTCATCGCCCCTCTCCCGGAGGAGAGGGGTAAGGGGGCGAGGTGGTATAGCCATGAAGAAATTATTTTAGTAGATGAATCTCATTACCCCCCTCTCCCGGAGGAGAGGGGTTGGGGGTGAGGTAAAAAACGAAGCCATGAACATAGAGAACACAGCCAGTCAGATGCGTAAAGGGGTCTTGGAGTTCTGCATCCTCTCGGTCATCAAACAGGGCGAGGCCTATCCTTCCGATATCATTGATAAAATGAAGGCAGCCAACCTGAACATACTAGAGGGAACATTATACCCCCTGCTGACCCGGCTCAAAAACGCCGAACTACTATCGTACCGTTGGGAAGAAAGTACCAGCGGCCCGCCACGTAAATACTTTTCACTTACGCCAAAAGGTGCCGAGTTTTACAAGGAACTTGAAACCACCTGGTTTGAACTGGCCAATGCCGTAAAGGCGCTGACCGAAGCGGAACAGGTACATTCTGATAACAACAACTTCAACAACCCGCAATAAAAAAAGTATAGCCATGAATTCTTTTTTTATTGGCTCACCAACTAACGAAACAAAAAACTAAAGCCATGAAACAAGTAATAAATATAAACTTCCAGGGCCGGGTGGTTCCGATAGAAGTTACAGCATTTGAGTTGCTGAAAAATTATACCGAAAGCCTGAACCGGCACTTTGCCAACGAAGAAGGCAAAGAGGAGATCATCAACGACATTGAAAGCCGCATTGGTGAACTGTTCCAGGAAAGAATATCCAAGGGAGCCACCTGCATCACCGACGATGATGTAAGAGCCATCATCAAAAGTATGGGCAACCCCGAAGATTTTGAAGCCATGGATGACGCCCCGGGCGCTTCTTCTGCCTCTTCTTCTTCCTATACACAACAGGAGCAGCAAACAAGCAGCAGCACTACATCCACCGGCCATAAAAAACTGTACCGCAACGACAACGATAAAGTGCTGGGTGGTGTGTGCAGCGGCCTGGCCAACTATTTTAATATAGATGTGGTGGTAACCCGTATCATCTTTGTCATCCTGTTGTTCTCCGGCATCGGCTTCCTTACATATATAGTAATGTGGATCGCCGTACCAAGCAGCTCTACCGAGCAGATCGGCGGCGCCCGCCGTAAACTGTTCCGTGACCCCGACGAGAAAATGATCGCCGGCGTGTGCAGCGGTATCGGAAACTATTTCGGTATCAACCCATGGATACCAAGGGTATTGTTCCTGCTGCCCTTCCTTTCTTTTCTCTCCCGCTGGGGCCATTGGGGCGGCTTCTGGGATTTTGGTGATGTGATACGATTCACCTTCAGTCCTACCTCCTTAATAATATATGTGATCTTATGGATCGTGATACCCGAAGCATTGACCACTTCTGAGAAACTGGAAATGAAAGGAGAGAAAGTGGACCTCAACTCGATCAAAGCATCGGTTGCCGAAGAAATGAAGAGTGTAAGCAAAAGAGCAGAGAAATTCGGTAAAGAAGCAGCCAGCACCATCAATGAAAAAGCAAGCGCCGTTGCCGGGGATGTAAAGAATTTTTCGAAACGGAGCCGCGGCGGACTGGGTAATGTGATCGCCATGATCGCCAAGATATTCGCCTACTTCATCATCGGTTGCGTAACCTTCGCCTTTGTAATGGCGCTGATAGGAATGGGCATCTTCTCCATCGGTGTTTTCCCGCTGAAAGATTATATCCTGCGTGGTCCATGGCAGAACATATATGCATGGGGAACCCTGCTGTTATTCATAGCCGTACCCATCATTGCTATCATCACCTGGCTTATCCGTAAAATAGCCCGTGCAAAAGCAAATAGCCGCATATTGGGATGGACCTTCGGCAGTCTGTGGGCAATAGGATGGGTTTGCCTGATCCTGCTCATCAGTTCCATCGCCCGTGATTTTAAATCATCAAGCCGTTTGGAAGAAGAACAGGTAGCCCTGGTTAACCCGCAGGTAAATAAACTGGTGGTTACTTCTTCCCTGCCCTTCAGCAAAAAATATTACGGCCGCAACTGGATACGCTTTGAACCTTTTGAGAACCTGGTAGATGAAGACACCGCTTATGTACGCAATGTATACGTGGAAATAACCCGTTCGCCGAACGACAGCTTCCAGGTAACCATGAAGCGGCAGGCAAGAGGAAATACAAGAACCGATGCAAACAGCCTGGCAAGCCTGGTTAAATTCAGCGTAGAACAAAAAGATTCGGTGCTGTTGCTTGAAAAAGGAATTGCCATCAATAAAACAGATAAGTTCCGCAACCAGGGCGTGATCATCACCATCTATGTTCCGGTTGGAAAACAGATCCGCATCAACAAAGGCATCGGCTGGCCGGTACATATCGGCAGGGACTGGGACAGCGACTGGAACAACGATTACTATGATGGCGAACAGAATATCCGCTGGCAGAGCGATGTGGATTATGTGATGAAGGAAGACGGGTTGTATACCATCGATGGAAGAAAAGCCGATGGATGGAACGACCGGCAAAGCAATTCGAAGAAGAGCCGCACCCGCAGCAGCGGTGATGGATACCGTTACGATGAGTTTGACAAAAAAGCCGACTCATTAAGAAGACTTGATGAAATAAAAAGACAGAATAAACTCGACTCAATAGAAAAGGCGCAGGAAAAATTAGACAGTATTAAAGAAAAGATACAGAACAGCGGCACCGAAGAACCCGGCCCGGTAAGCATGTACCGGATGCCGGTTAACGACCCGATGGTGGAGATAAGATAAGAGAGCGGAGCAAACATAAAATGTCGTCAGGTTGAACTCATTGAAGTCGGTTATATAAGGGAATCTAACCAACCCGGCGGGTTCAGCCTGACAACAGCCAAACTGCAAATAGTATAGCCAATGAAAAAAAGAAACCTGTTGTATGCAGCGCTTATCGTATCGGTAGTGCTTGCCTTAAGTTCCTGTTTTCATGATCACGATTTTGATCACCACAACATCTCGATCCGCATTAACGACGACGAAGATGTTTACCGCATGCGGGCCTATTACGACGATGACCTTACCGGTGAAGTACAGCGGGTTATCAATACACACCTGAAACAGCATCATTCAAACGCCCTCGTTCGCTGGAACACCGAAAAGGAGATAACACTCGATGACGGAACCGTGGTTTATATTAAAGCAAAGCCCGGCAGGCTGAAGATAAAAGTAGACAAGACCGAGAACCCCGAAGAGGGCTGTGAGCGTGTAAAAGAAATGTGCGACGAGATAAAAGATGTTTTGGCAAGCAGGGAGGATAATGAATAAACCGAAACAAAGTACAGCCAATGAAAAAGTATTTCCTGTCCGGTTTATTCAGCATGACAGCCGCCATTGTGTTTGGCCAGATCAACCGGTCGACCGAATTATACAGAACGCTTAAGCAGAACGACAGCCTTTTATTCAATGCCGGTTTCAATACCTGCGACATACCCGAACTTGAAAAACTGGTAAGCGATGATTTTGAGTTTTACCACGATAAGGGAGGACCGATGGGCAGCAAAGCAGAGTTCATAGAAAAAACTAAGAGCGGCCTCTGCAAGCTGAGTTATAAAGCAAGAAGAGAACTGGTAGAAGAGAGCCTGGAAGTATTTCCTTTATATAAAGACGGCGTTCTGTACGGGGCGGTACAAACAGGCAGGCATAATTTTTATGCGAAGGAAAAAGACAAACCGGAATACCTTACCAGCACTGCCATCTTCACCCATGTATGGCTTTTGGAGAACGGCAGCTGGAAACTTAAGCGGGTGCTGAGTTATGATCACCAGGATCCGAGAAAGCTTAATTAAGCAGGAACAAACAACATATTATTATCCTGAGCGTAGCCGAAGGGAAAGATCGTTTCAATAGTTGAGTTGAAGTTGAAACCAACAAGGTCCTGCCTTTATAGGCGGGACTTTTTGTTTTTAACCGCAAAGAAAGCAAAGGCTATCGCAAAGCACGCAAAGTCTTTGCGGTTAAAAACATTCGGGCTTACCTTTGAACAATGAAAGACAATTTCTCCACCCAGGCAAATGTATATGCCCAATACCGCCCGGGTTATCCCAAAGAACTGTTTGACTACATCCTCGGTTTTGTAAAAGAAAAAGACCTTGCCTGGGATTGCGGAACCGGCAACGGGCAATCGGCATTGCATCTAAGCGATCATTTTAAAAAAGTTTTTGCCACCGATATCAGTCAAAAGCAATTAGACAAGGCTGCAGCAAAAGAGAATATAATATATGCACCGGAGCCTGCAGAAAAAACAAGTCTTGCTGATAGAACAGCAGACCTGATCACCGTAGCACAGGCCATTCATTGGTTTAAATTCGATGCGTTTTATGCCGAAGCAAATCGGGTGGCAAAACCCGGGGCCGTTATAGCAGTATGGACCTACAGCCTGCTGAAGATATCCGGTGAAATTGATAAGATCATCAATGAATACCATTTCTCCACGCTGGAAAAATACTGGGATCCTGAGAGAAAATACGTTGACGATGGCTACGCAACCATCCCCTTTCCTTTTACTGAAATTAAAACACCCCCGTTTACGATCGAAGTAAACTGGTCGCTGAAAGACCTGGAGGGATATTTAAATACCTGGAGCGCTTTGCAGAAGTTCATTGCCGCCAATTCATACAGCCCGGTGAAGGATGTAATAGAAAAGATCCGGCCTCGCTGGGGTAATGGTGAAAAAAGAAAGATGATCTTCCCGGTTCATCTTCGCCTGGGGATTATCTGATTTTACCACAGAGAGTACAAAGAAATCCTTTGTTTACTCCGTGCCCATCTTTGTGTTCTCTGTGGTAAACCACCATACCACTTTTTCAATTACTTTTGCAACCATTAACGATCACTTCTAAACTCTTTTAAATGAAGAATACTCCTTTCACACAAAAGCACATCGGCCTGGGCGCCAAGATGGCCGAATTTGCCGGTTACAACATGCCCATCAGTTATTCGGGCATCAATGATGAACACGCAGCCGTACGTAAAAATGCCGGCGTGTTTGATGTAAGCCATATGGGCGAATTCATATTGAAAGGAGAAGATGCACTGGACCTGATACAAAGAACCACCAGCAACGATGCATCAAAACTTACTGCCGGCAAAGCACAATACAGTTGCCTGCCCAATAAAGACGGCGGTATTGTAGACGACCTGATCGTTTATTGCCTGGAAGAGAACAAAGCATACATGCTGGTGGTAAATGCCAGCAATATTGAAAAAGACTGGAACTGGATACAGCAGTTCAACGATAAGAAAGTGGAGATGCATAATATCTCCGACAATACCTGTCTGCTGGCCATACAGGGTCCCAATGCTACCAAGATCCTGCAGCCGCTCACCGAAATGGACATCATGAACCTGAAGTATTATACTTTTTGCAAAGGAACATTTGCCGGTGTAGAGAACGTGGTTGTGAGTGCAACGGGTTATACAGGCGCCGGTGGCGTGGAGATATACTTTGAAGACAAAGGCGATAATGCCGATAAAGTATGGAATGCCATTTTTGAAGCAGGCAAGGCTTCGGGTATTAAACCCATTGGCCTGGGTGCAAGGGATACCCTGCGTTTGGAAATGGGTTATTGTTTATATGGTAATGACATTGACGATACCACTTCGCCGCTGGAAGCCGGGCTGGGATGGATCACCAAGTTCAGCAAGGAGTTCACCAACAGCAAATATTTTGAAAAACAAAAGGCCGATGGCGTCAAGAAAAAATTAGTAGGCTTTGAAATGCTGGAGAAAGGAATTGCCCGGCACGATTACGAAATAAAGGATTTTGAAGGAGGGGTGATCGGGAGAGTTACATCCGGTACGCAATCCCCTTCGCTGGGAAAGGCAATTGGCATGGGATATGTTGATACAAAGCACGCCGCCGTTGATTCGGATATATTCATCAGTGTACGCAATACCCTGCTTAAAGCGAAAGTGGTGAAGATGCCGTTTGTATAATCCCGTAAGCGATTGGAACCCCGTCAGCGATTAAAGATCCTGACAGAGGTTAAAACTAAAAAAGAGTAAAGCGATCGATGCCCCATATCCATCTCACCACATTCATCAGCGCTCCCATTGAACGGGTCTTCGACCTGAGCCGCAGCATCAACCTGCACCAGATATCTACCGAACAAACAAATGAAAAAGCCATAGCAGGAGTCATCAACGGCCTCATCAATAAGGATGAAACGGTTACCTGGGAAGCCAGGCATCTTTTTAAAACAAGAAGGTATACGTCAAAGATATCAGCGATGGAGCGGCCGCATTCTTTTACCGATGAAATGGTAAAGGGGGATTTTAAAAGTTTTTACCACGAACATCATTTTAAAGCGGTCGACAACGGAACGATCATGATCGACCTGGTTCAGTTTGAAACGCCGCACGGCACGATCGGTAAAATTGCGAACAGGATATTTCTCCGCTCTTACATGGAAAAATTCCTGTTAAAAAGAAATGCCGTTATTAAAGAATACGCCGAAACGCAAAAGTGGAAAGCAATATTGATTTAACTTTGAGCCGATGCAAGAAACCAAACCAGAACTCTTTACCTGTCTCTCTCCCTCACTTTTGAACTTGTATGATGTAGACAAAAGCATCGTGGTGATTATTGATGTGTTGCGGGCAACCTCTACCATTGCAACGGCATTGTACAATGGCGCCAAAAGCATCATACCGGTCGACAGTGTGGCCGAATGCATCCGCATTGGCAAACAGATAGACAGCATCACCGCAGGCGAACGGGACGGCAAAGTGGCGGAAGGACTGGAACACGGCAATTCGCCTTTTGAATACCCCCGTGAATTCATTGAAGGAAAAACGCTGGTACTTACCACCACCAACGGCACCAAGCTGCTGCACATGGCGCTGGATAAAAGTGCAAAGGGGATCATCACCGGCTCTTTCCCCAATCTTTCGGCCGTTTGTGATTATTTGCTGGCACAAAACCAGAATGTGATACTGGGCTGCGCCGCTTGGAAGAACCGGGTGAATATAGAAGACACACTATTTGCCGGCGCCGTGATCAACCGTATTGGAAAAAATTTCTCCATCAACTGCGATTCGTCGCAAATGGCAACCGTACTTTATAAGGAGGCAAAAGCAGATATGTATAAATTCATGAAGCAGAAAGACGCTTCACACTACAAACGCCTTACCGGTTTTGGGTTGGAAAAAGATATACGTTATTGTCTTACTGAAGATGGGGCAAACATACCGGTTGTATATGAAGAAGGGAAATTAGTGGCCGGTTAAACAAACTCACATGCAAAAAGGATATATCATCGGCACAATCTCCGGACTGATGTTGGTGATATACTGCCTCTGGCTTATGTTTCATGATGTTAATCTTGCCGGTTTCGGATGGGGATTTTTACTGGCACCGATTATCCTGTTGGCGGTGGCCATCAGCTCCTTTGCATTCCTGCATCACCGGTCGGTCACTGTTTCAAATACCGCTAAAGTGCTCATATGGTTTACGGTTGCCGCCATCGGCCTGCTGATCATTGGCTTAGGCATTCTGTAAAAATTCCCAAAAACTTCCAATATGGCACCATTCGCTGCCCTTTTTTCCTTTACTTTTGCAAATTGGCTTTTTCGCACCGGCCAATGGATCCAGATCATTTAAACCCATTAATAAATTGGCATTACCGCACCTTATCAAGTTTGTATACAACAATGGTTCCGATGAAGTGATCCGGCGTGGAAAGAAGATTCACAGCATGGGATTTGTGGAACTGGTAGAGCACGACCAGCTCATGAGCGGGGTGGTGTTTCGTGTAAAGGATGATAACTACAATACCTTTTACAAAGTATATATACAGAAGTACACCGACGCCAAATCGATGACGGTGCGCTGTTCCTGTCCTTATAATCTCGGGGATATCTGCCGTCACGAAGCCGCCGCCCTGATACGTTTGCAGGATATGGTGGATAAGAACATGCTGGGCAACACGTCTATTCATTACAACCAACGTCATACCGTTGCCAAGATGAAACATATTGATCTGAAGATGATCAAACTGCTTTCATCACCGGGTATTTATACCGAAGCGGAGAATATTCTGCGAAGTACCAGGGCCAATATCTTAAAGGCAGCTGATGAAAGGATAGAAGCAGAACTGGTTATTGAAGGAGAAACATTTCCATTGGTGATACAGAAGAACGATGAACGGAATTTTGATACTTCCTGTAAATGCGGGGAGACCGAACACCCGCTCTGCGAACACAAGACATTATTGTTCCTGCAGTTGCTGGATGCATACGGGCCTAATTACTTCGACAGCATACGCAACTGGGATAAAGAAAAAAATAAACTGCTGGCCATTTACGGCTACAGCCTGAGCGATAACCTTGAAGGAAAATTTGAGTTCACCTATAAAGACGGAAAGCCGTTCTTAAAAGTGCTGGACACTTCTATAAAAAGAGTAGCTACGGCTGCCCCCGGTTCACGACCGTCAGAAGCATTCATTGTTCCTGAAATTCCAAAGGAAGAGGATGTGGCTGTAGTGGAAAGGCCGGCAAAGAAACTGGGCGTTGTGTTTAACTTCAACAACGCTGCCTATCCCTACTTTGGCATAGATGCCGTGCAGGGCGAACCGGATGACGACGATAAGAAATTTGTAAGCAAGGTGGAAAAGCTGGACCTGACCAAGTTTGTAGATACCGAACTGCTGAATGAAGAAGACAAACAATTGCTGCAACAGGTACGTAAGCTGCAAAGCACCGAGATAAATAAATACCTGGATCGTAATTCTCCGTTCAGCGGCATCTGGGAGAACATCATTCATACCGATGGAGACGACCTGCCCGAAGAAACAAAAGCGCTGATAGCAGAATACCTGCAGCCCAAACTGAAAAAAATATTTGAAGAGCAGGCGAATAATCCTTTTATCTTCTTCCTGCCAAAAGGGAAAACATTCAATACGGCAAACCTGGCCGATGCAGAATTAAGCGATCATTTTATTTCTCCCTTCTTTAAAGTGTTTGCCAAAAACAGCCATTTTGAGATTGCCTGCCGGGTAAAAATGCTCAATGATGCCCTGCCCTTCAGCGATAACGAATGCGGCAGCAGCCTGGTGTTTTTACATGAAGAGGTATTGTACCTGTGGCAGAAGCCCGAAGATGTGATGCAGGCAGAAAAATTCCTGAAAGAAGGAAACATACAACTAAGCAAAGAGAACTGGGCAGAGAAAATGCAGAAAGTGATCTTACCGCTGGCAAAAGAATACCATGTAGAGTTTGATAAGAGCTTAGTGAGTGAAGTAAAAAGCGGTGAGCCCGAAGTAAGGCTTCAATTACAGGAAAAGGGCGACTACCTGGTATTTCAGCCGATATACTCATACAAAGGCTTTGAAACGAAGGCATCGGACAAAGACAATATCATCATCCCTGAAGGAAATAAGATACTCATCATTGAGCGCAACCGGGAAGCCGAAGAAAAATTCATTAAGAAGCTGGAGAACCTGCATTCGCAATTCACCCGGCCCGACGAAGGCAGCAGCCTGGTATTGCGTGGGGTGGATGTATTGCGCAACAACTGGTTCTTTTTGTTTGTGGATGCCATGAAGGAAATGAAGATACCGGTATATGGTTTTGAAGCATTGAAGAATTTCCGTTTCAACACGGCCAGGCCAAGCACCCATATACACGTAAGCAGCGGCATGGATTGGTTTGATGCCAAAGTGGAAATTGAGTTCGGCAGCCAGCGGGTGGGCATTGACGATATAAAGAAAGCGCTGGTAAATAAACAATCCTTTGTACAGTTAGGTGATGGTACGCTGGGTATACTCCCCGATGAATGGCTGAAAAGATATTCATTGCTCTTTAAAGTGGGTGACGGAAGAAGCAACCAGTTACGCCTGTCTAAGTATCACATGAGCGTGATAGACGAACTGTACGAGAACCGGGATGAAAGCGAACTGAGTTTTGAACTGGATGAAAAATACGAACGCCTGAAAGAGTTCAAACACATTCCCGAAGTATTGCCGCCCGAACATTTGCAGAAAATCCTTCGTCCATATCAAACCTCCGGTTACCAATGGCTCAATTACCTCAACGACGTGGGATGGGGTGGTATACTGGCCGACGACATGGGCCTGGGTAAAACCATACAGGCATTGAGCATGCTGGAACATTATAAAGATGTGAATGGCTCATTGAAGGCAATTGTTGTTTGCCCCACCACACTTATATATAACTGGAAGAACGAAGTGGAAAAATTCACACCATCCTTAAACTGGCATATACACCATGGCAGCACCCGTGGCCGCAGTGTGGAAGAGCTGGAGAAACATAATATCATCATCACTACATACGGCACCTTGCGAAGCGATATACAATTGCTGCTGAAAGTTAATTACGATTATGTGATACTGGATGAAAGCCAGGCCATCAAAAACCCGGCATCAAAAGTCACCAAAGCGGCCTGTTTGCTGAATGCAAAGAACCGCCTGTGCATGAGCGGTACGCCGTTGCAGAATAACACCTTTGATATTTTTGCGCAGATGAATTTCTTAAATCCCGGCCTGCTGGGTAATATGGAATTCTTCCGCAACGAATTTGCCACACCCATCGATAAGTTTGGCGAGCAGGATCAAAAAGAACATCTCCGTAAACTATTATACCCGTTCATCCTGCGCCGCACCAAGGAGCAGGTAGCCAAAGACCTTCCGGAAAAAACAGAGACCATCCTGTTTTGCGAGATGGAAAATGAACAACGGAAGATCTATGATATATACCGCAATACCTACCGGGAAAAGATCATGGGTACCATTGATGAGCAGGGCATCGGAAAATCGCAACTCACCATCCTGCAGGGCCTGATGAAACTGCGGCAGATCTGCGACAGCCCGGCCATCCTGAACGAAGAAGAAAAACACCCCAATCATTCTATTAAACTGGATGAGCTGGCCAGGGAGATCGAAGAAAATATCGGCGATCATAAAGCGCTTATCTTTTCGCAGTTCCTGGGTATGCTGGCCCTGATAAAAAAGAAACTGGTAGAAGACGGGATCGAGTTTGAATATTTCGACGGAAGCACTTCGGCCACCGACCGGGAAAAAGCCATCCAGAATTTCCAGAACAACGATTCGTGCAGGGTATTCCTGATCTCTCTAAAAGCCGGTGGCGTGGGTTTGAACCTTACCGCCGCCGATTATGTATATATAGTTGATCCCTGGTGGAACCCGGCCGTAGAGCAACAGGCCATTGACCGTACACATCGTATTGGACAAACAAAGAATATTTTTGCCTACCGGATGATCTGCATCGATACCATTGAAGATAAGATACTGCAACTGCAGGAGCGGAAGAAGAAATTAGCCAGTGAGTTAATAGCGGATGATGCCAGCTTTGTGAAGGCTTTGTCGAAGTCGGACGTGGAATACCTGTTCAGCTAAATAAAAAATCCTGCCGAAGCTGTTCTTCTCAGACAGGATCAATCAATTTGACAGCAGAAGTCAATTACGAAGCGATGAAATCCTTCAGGCGCTTAAAATCCCGGTTGTGGTTGGATTGAAATAAACTTCTGAAAGCGTCGCTTACAAATTTTAAGACAAGGTTGAACGTAATAGCATGTTGGGGGTTATGGCTTTTCATACACTGGATTTTGATAGCTTAAAAGTACAAATTTTGTGCCGGGCCTGTCAAGCGCAATTCTGCTGATTTTTGACGCCGGTAATTTCCGAACACTTTTGGTTATTTTACTGCCGGTCCTCCGTTGAAATCCTTCCTGTACTTCCGGTTCTTCTTGTAATAACGGATGGGATAAACATCCGGGTTCTGCCTGATCTTGTCAAAAAAGTTACGGATCGCCTGCACGATGATATGCGATGACTGGCCTTGGAATTTGGTCTTATTCATTGGATAATTGCTTTATTCCTATTGTAACGATATACATAAGGTATTATTGTATATATGTTGATTTTCCTGCTAAAACCGGCCTCCCGGAACCTGAAAAGACCCGGCTTTAAGAAAAGGGGTCTTTACATACCAGATCATGCATCCTTAGCTTCCAAGGGAATTGACCTCCGGCAACGGAACAAAAATGGAGGCAACGATCCAGCCAACCAGGGCAATAAAGATGATGGTTTCTGTGGTTGAGATCTCGAGGCGTAAAAACTTTTTCATAACTGATAGTTTAATTGTTTATGAAAAGATAGACCTGCACTGCCGTTATGGGTTTAAATAGAAAGACCTCTCCCCGTATTCTTAAATCTTTTTTAACAGCCGTACATTAACCTTAATTAACCTTATACCAATATTGGTTAACCCGCTTTGCAGATGACAGACAATACTTTTGTGCTCAATAAAAGTATTGCCATGAAATATCTGATCTTCTTATTAGGCCTTGTCTTTTTATCTGCATCCATTGCATCTGCTCAAAAAACCGGACTTACAGTAAAAGGACAACTGACCGACAGCCTGCAGAAACAACAGGTGAACGACGCCACCGTTTCGCTGGTGAATGCAAAGGATTCATCATTGGTGGGGTTTACCCGTACCGATTCTGCAGGCCGTTTCAGTTTTAGTCAGCTTAAGCCGGGTAAATACCGGCTTTCGGCATCACAGGTGAATTTTCACCCACAATGGAAAAACTTTGAAGTGCTTGCCGATGCCGACCTGGGCGCCATTGTAATGAAAGACAGGTCCATCATGCAGGAAGTAACCATCACTGCCCAGCGGCCACCGGTGGTGGTTAATGGCGATACCCTGGAATTCAATGCCGAATCATTTAAAACAAAACCCAATGCCGTGGTGGAAGACATGCTGAAAAAAATGCCGGGCGTGGAAGTGGAAAAAGACGGTTCCATTAAAGTGAATGGCAAACGCATCAGCCGGGTACTGGTGAACGGAAGGGATTTTTTCAATGGCGATCCCAAAATGGCCACCCGCAACCTTTCTGCCGATGCCATTGATAAAGTGCAGGTGTTTGAGAAAGCGTCCGATCAATCGGAATTCACCGGCATTGATGACGGCAACAAAACACCTACGATCAACCTTAAATTGAAAAAGGATAAAAAGAATGCCGCTTTTGGTAAAGCAAGCCTGGCAGCCGGAACAAAAGACCGCTACGACGGCCAGTTCAATATCAATAAATTCAACGGCGATCAGCAACTGTCTGCCATCGGCATGGCCAACAATACCAACCGGCAGGGATTTTCCATCATGGATATGCTCAACTTCACCGGGCAGTCGAGAAAGATGATGAGTGGCGGCGGCGGACGGATCGTTATCAGTGATAACAGCGATGAATTTGGCCTGCCTGTTGCCGGCATCAACAATAACCAGGGCATTACCCAAACCATTGCAGGCGGATTGAATTATAACGATGTGTGGAGGAAGAAAACGGAAGTAAATGCCAGCTACTTTTATAACAACCTTACGCTGGACAATACAAGAAATACCAACCGCCAGAATATTCTGCCCGGCAATGAATTCACCTACCTGCAGAACAGCAGCACCAAAAACAAAACAAGCAGCAACCGGTTCAACTTCAGTGTGGATCATAAGATCGATTCGTTCAATTCCATCAAACTCACTTCGGTGTTTGGTTACCAGAAGGGGAAGAATGAAAAAAAGAACGATTACGAATCATTTGTACCCAACGATAAAATGCTGAACAATGGATTCTCCAATACCAGCAACTCAACCGAAGGATATGTAACCAACCAGGAATTGCTGTACCGCCATAAATTCAAAAAGAAAGGAAGAACCTTTTCCGCCACCGGGTTGATGCAGTATACCGACAGCCGGGGCCGGGGAACCCTGGATGCCATTAATAATTTCTTCAGCAACGGAACCATCAACCAGCGGGATACGCTTGACCAGCGTACCCGGCTGAACAGTGTTACACAGAGCTATGGCATCAGTGCAAGCTATACCGAACCGTTGAGCAAACGTTCGCTGCTTGAGTTCCGTGGTTTTTATAATAACAACACTGGCGACCTCGACCGGAAGACCTACGACTATAACAAGACCAGCGGTGCACACGATAAGATGAATAAGACCTTAAGCAATGCCTTTGAAAATATATACAACTATATGGGAGGCGGCCTTAGCTTTCGTGCCCAGCAAAAAAAATACGGGTACAGTCTTGGTGCCAACCTGCAGTATGCACAGCTCAACAGCCATTTAAAAGACAGCGCCTTCCGGGTAAAGCAAAACTTTACCAACCTGCTGCCGTTGGCAAATTTCAATTACAGTTTCACCAAAACAAAAACACTGCGGCTCGATTATTCAACATCCATTTCGCAGCCAACAGCCAAACAATTGCAACCGGTGCAGGACATCAGCGACCCCCTGAACATTACATCGGGTAACCCGGCATTAAAGCAATCGTATTCGCACAATGCCAGCCTGCAGTTCTTCAACGGCAGCCCGGCACAGCAAAAGAGCCTGTTCGTGTTCCTGAATTATACCGCCACACAAAATGCCATTGTAAGCAGCGATAAAATAAATGCATCCGGCGCCCGCACCAGCATGCCGGTGAATGCAAATGGGGTATATAATATAAATGCCAATATCGACCGGGGTTTCCGCATCAAAAAACTGAAGACAAGAATTGACCTTGGGGTGAATGCGAATTACAACCGCTCGGTTAATTTCATCAACAACGATAAAAATAAGACCGGTGTGTTTTCTTTGATGCCAAGAATAAACGCCAGCTATAGTTATAAAGAGATGCTGGATATCAGCATCGGGGCCAGGGTCAGCTATAATAATGCCCGCTATTCACTGCAGCCCTCGCTGAATAATAACTACTGGCGCCAGGTATATGAAATGGATGCCACCGTTAATCTTCCTGCAGGCTTTACCATCAGCAACGAATTCAGCTACAGCGCCTATACGGGCCGCAGCAACGGGTACAATACAAAGATCGCTTTGTGGAATGCTTCGGTGAGCAAGCAGGTATTGAAGAGCAAGAAAGGCGAGATCAAACTCAGCGCATTTGACCTGCTGAACCAGAACATTGGTGTTGACCGGAATGGCAACAGCAATTTCGTGGAAGATGTGCAGTACAAAACACTGCAGCGCTATTTTACACTTGGGTTTACTTACAGTTTGCAAAAAGCGGGCAACGGCGGACCAAGGGCTGTGATAAGAACATTCTAAAGTTCGCAATTGACTGTATAAAAACCATCCGGCGAAAGCAGGATGGTTTTTATGTTTTACCCTGTTATTATCTAAAGTGTTGTGCTGTTAAAAACCATTGATTTTAAACGGTTCTGCTTTGCGAATCTTTGCAGTTTTTTCTTTATGGCCTTTGCGGTTTACCATGGGCCAGGCCGAAGGAGTTTCGCAAAGAACGCCAAGGGCCTTTACTGATTAAAGCTATTTCAATAACATAACACGTTAATATCTTACTGGAAAACCGTTTTTTCCACTTTTTTAACAAAAGAACCGGACTTCATAATTTGCTGGCACCCTATTTGGAAAACATAAACGGACCAAAAATAAATAGCATGAAAAAGAAACTGGTTAGTATGCTGCTTGTTCTTGCAGCACTGTTTTTTACAAACAGATCCACGGCCCAGGTAAATGTCCAGGTAAACATCGGCGCCCAGCCAGAGTGGGGCCCCTCCGGT
Organism: Ferruginibacter sp.; assembly: GCA_035328475.1. Classification (GTDB taxonomy): domain Bacteria; phylum Bacteroidota; class Bacteroidia; order Chitinophagales; family Chitinophagaceae; genus Ferruginibacter. The sequence goes on along the minus strand of DAOLIP010000018.1, from coordinate 2,173 downwards.
TATGATTATGCAGAATACTATTATATGCCGGATATTGAAGCATATTACTGGATACCACGCCGGCAGTTTGTTTATTTATCAGGCGGAAGCTGGGTATTCTCTGCTTCACTTCCATCCATGTATTCGCACTATAACCTGTACACAGGGTATAAGGTTGTACTGAAAGAACCCTATGCGTACAAGGGCTTCAAAAATCATCGTGTCCGTTACGCCGGGTATCGCAACCGCTACAATCAACAGGCGGTCATTGTTAACAAACACGATAACGGGAATCATAATGGCCATTACAAGAACAAGGGCAAAAACCACGGCAAAGGAAAGCATTAAGATATTACGAAACACAAGACAAGCACAGCAGGAGCCACTATTCAGTGGCTCCTGTTTAATATCAATTGCAGGAAATAAAGATTGTTTATTTTCACGGCAATAGAACATGGACATCCTCTTAGATATATTAAAAGAAATGGTACAGGCACACCCTGCATCTGATTTTGTAAGGAGCCTGCACGATCAATACTGCAACCGCGGCGGCCTCAGTAAAAAACAACTGGAAGGACTGCACAGCAAGGCGGTTAAGGCCAACAGCATTTCGCAAAGCAAGCTGGCAACGCTGGAAGCCATCATTAAAAAGAAACCAACCCGGGAAAGGGCGGCAGCCAGCATCAGGGCCGATTTGCCGGTAAAGGATGAAGCCCTTGGCAAAACGCTTGCAACTATTCTTACCAAATATCCGCAGCATAAACGGGTATTATTCCTTCAGTCAAAATACAATAACAACGAAAATATCTCTGCAGCCGAACTGGAGGAGATAAAAAAATTCAGCAGGTTATTGCTGAAATAAAAAAGCCCGCTGCATTTACAACAGGCTTTTATGTTTTAGCGGCTATATTAATTGTTTACAATCCGCATCTGGCCATTTCCCATTACTTCTTTCTGTTTAGCTATAAAATCAGCATGGGAGATCTTCTTGCCTTTAGCGGGCACTTTTAAATTCTTCCGGTCAATTTTTTTATCCAGCGTTTTTGCGGTAAAAACAATTTCACCCTTATTGGCATCAAGGCCCAGGATCATTCCGGGCAGCCCATTGAACTGTTCGGGCCCCGAAGCCACCGGGATCTCTTCGCTGTACCAGGCAACCACGTCGGTGCCACGGGTTGTTTTGGCTGTTGCTTTTTTGCAGGTATAACCAAGTATGGTCTTTGTTTCTCCTTCTTCCAGTTTCCAGGCCATGCTGCGTATAGAGTCTTCTACCAGGTAAAGTTCGTCCATCAGCTCTCTTATTTCCACCGATCGTTGCATGCTGAAATTTCGGTAATATTCATTCTCTGCACTGCCGCCGATGCGTATCACTACACCGCCGCCACCGCCCTGCTCTGTCATATCCGGTTCTTCTTCCACCGATTTGAACAGGCTCTGGTTATCGGCAAAAAGCAATTCAAATTTAGCCGTGCGGAACTGGGAGATCATTGAACGAAGCTGCTGGTTCTCTTCCGGGATGCGGCGGTACATATCCACCGTTTGTTCGTACGTGATCTTTCCTTCTTTTACCTGGGCAACCGCTGTTTGCAGCAGAAAGAATGTGGTAAACACCGATAATAGTTTTTTCATGACCTATGTTTTTTATTTTTTAATGATGAAATTTAACGGTACAAAACTATCCGAATGCCCTCCCAAAGCAGGTTAAACAGCCTTTCATTAAGGTTAATTAAGGTTAATGAACCGGGAAATGTATTTATTTTACAGGTAGCTTTGTTTGCTCATGAATAAGTTACGTACAGCAAGATTACTGATGGCAGCCACCATCCTGCTCATCATCGCTTTCCAGGTTTACTGGATGCGGAAGCTGTATGGAGAGGAAACAACCAGCTTTAAAAAGACCACCGATATTATCTTTCGGGATGCGATGTACCGCCTCCAGGCACAGCGCTTTTCGGGAGATACCATGGCATTGCGGGGCGGGCTGGATGACAATCTTTTCATGGCCGATTTTATCAGCAGCGTGGAAAAGATAAAAGGAGGAGACAGCCTGAATCAGCGGCTGGTGATCTCGATGGACTCTCATTCGGAAAAGATCAGCAATTCAGAAGGGGAACCGGGACAAAAGAACAGCAAGGATACAATCATATATGTATCAACAAAGAAAAATGATATTCCTCCACCCATCATTGCCGAG
>DAOLIP010000017.1:0-46958 GCA_035328475.1 Ferruginibacter sp. | reverse complement strand
GGCGGACAGGGTTTAGCGCCCCGCCAGCACGCCCGGTTGCTAAAGCCAAAGAAAACAAGTTTTGAACAGGTGTACCGTGCCGTAAAAGAATACCGGGATAAATATCCCAACAAAGCCGTGGTTTATTCAGGCGATAACTACCCCGAATTTGGCATGGCAGTATTTATGGCCGGCGGGAGTTTGCCTGTGTTGTCAAAAGATGTAGACGTAACATTATTAAAAGTTGCAACAGTTATGAAACCTGCTGCCTCTGCCAATAAAAATGAATACATATTAAGTGATGGGAAAAGTAGTATTGTATATAATACAGAAACGAAGAAACTGAAGAAAAGGTAAGTAGGGTATTACCTAATTAAAATCCAATAAAGAACAGACCGTGCAAATGATAACAATCCGCAGGCGGGCGGATACAAGGATGCCGGACAAAATTCATCTGTTCGTCCTCCCAAAAAGAATATGAAAAAAAAATGTACCATAGTATTATTATTTGCAACGGTAATTTCCCAGGCACAAATGCAGCCATTGAGAATATCTGCAAACAAAAGATATTTTATAACTGAAGATGGTAAGCCGTTTTTCTGGCTGGCCGATACCGGCTGGCTGTTATTTAAAAAATGTAAAAGAGAAGATGCAATTAAATACCTGGATAACAGGAAAGAAAAAGGCTTTAATGTGATCCAGGCAATGCTACTGCATGAGTTAACAGTAGGAAATGCTTATGGCGATTCTGCCCTCATCAATAGGGATGTATCAAGGCCAAACTGTACACCCGGGAACCGGTTCAATAAAAATGGGGAGTATGATTACTGGGATAATGTTGATTTTGTCATTGACGAAGCAGCAAGACGTGGCATTTACATGGCGCTGGTACCGGTCTGGGGAGGCAACATTAAAAATGTTACTGTTGAGCAGGCAAAAAAATATGCGGCGTTTTTGGCGAACAGGTATAAAAACAAGATCAACATCATCTGGCTGAATGGCGGCGATATAAAGGGAAGTGATGGATTGGAGAAATGGAACATCATCGGGAACACGATCCGTTCGGTTGATAAAGATCACCTGATGACATTTCATCCGCGGGGAAGAAATTCTTCCTCCACCTGGTTTCACAATGAGCCCTGGCTTGATTTCAATATGTTTCAAAGCGGTCACCGGCGTTATAACCAGGATACATCGGCAAATGAAAGACTGCATTACGGGGAAGACAACTGGCGATATGTAGATGTGGATTATGCATTAAAGCCGGTAAAGCCGACTTTTGATGGAGAACCTTCTTACGAAAATATTCCGCAGGGATTACATGACTCTGCCGAAAAAAGATGGACCGATGCAGACATCAGGCGTTATGCTTACTGGGGAGTTTTTGCCGGCGGCTGCGGGTTTACCTACGGCAATAATTCTGTGATGCAGTTTTTCAGAGATGGCGATAAAGATATGAGTTACGGTGCTAATAAAGGTTGGGACAGTGAATTGAACTCGCCGGGAGCCGGCCAGTTAAAATATTTAAAACGGCTGATGTTGAACAAAAGCTATTTCGACAGGGTCCCCGATCAATCATTGGTGGTAGATAACGGCGAAAAATATGACAGGGTGATGGCAACAAAGGGAAACGATTATGCCATGCTCTACTCATATACCGGCGGCGATTTTAAAGTAGCACTGAATAAACTGAATTTTAAACCTGGCAAGGCGAAATGGTTTAGTCCGGTTGATGGCCGGCTGGTACCGGTAAAAAACTATCGCTATGCAGTACTAAAAACGTTTGATCCTCCGGGAGAAAAAGAAAATGGTAACGATTGGGTACTGGTACTCGAAAAGTGATGCAAAAAAGAATTGTAACGATATTGGGTTTGCTGATTTTATTCGCATCATGTTCAAATAAGGTGTACCTCTTCACTTCTTTTCACGAACCGGCGAATGAGGGCCTTCGGCTATTATACAGCAAGGACGGGTATCATTGGAAAACCAGGGACAGTATTTATCTGAAACCAATGATCGGGAAAGATAAAATAATGAGAGATCCTTCCATGCTGCAGGGGCCAGATGGGACCTTTCATTTGGTTTGGACAACAGAATGGAAGGGCGGCAACGGCTTTGGATATGCCGCTTCCAAAGACCTGGTGAACTGGACGGAGCAGCAATATATCCCGGTGATGCAGCAGGAACCAGCCGTGGTGAATGTGTGGGCTCCCGAATTGTTTTATGATGAAGTGGCCGGTCAGTATATCATTATCTGGGCATCTACTATCCCTTTTCGTTTTGAGAAAGGGATCGAGGATGAAAATAATAATCATCGTATGTATTATACTACAACCAAAGACTTTAAAATATTTACGGAAACAAAATTATTCCTGGACCCTAAATTCAGTGTAATTGATGCGGTGATCGTAAAACGAAATACAAAAGACTATGTGCTGCTGCTGAAAGACAATACCAGGCCCGAAAGAAATATTAAAGTGTCATTTGCCGGCGATCCCCTGGGGCCCTGGCAAAATATATCAGGTCCTTTCACAGAAAAATTTACTGAAGGCCCGGCTGTTGCTAAAGTGAAGGGCGGATATTTGATCTATTACGACGTATATCAGGAGAAAAGATATGGGGCCTCTTTTACCAAAGACTTTAAAACATTTGCCGGTGCCGATAGTTTGATCACTGTGCCTGCCGGACATAAGCATGGAACAATATTGAAAGTAAACAGCCGGGTGATTAAAAAGATAAAACCATGAAAAAACCTGTGATGATATGGCTGCTTTGTGTTTATATGAACAATCTATTTGCACAGGATACCGTTCGGTACACAGGCTCAACTTTATCCAACGTAGATTACCACCATGGGCAACTGTCTCCTGCTATTGGTGTACACAATATCCAAACCATGCGGGCCAACAGGGCGGATAAGAACAGCACCACTTCATGGACCTATAATCATGCCCCCATGCTGGCTTATTGGAACAATACCTTTTATCTTGAATACCTGAGCAATCCTGTTGGAGAGCATATTCCACCCGGACAAACCTTATTACAAACTTCCAAAGATGGATATAACTGGGATACCCCCCTTGTGATCTTTCCACCCTATAAAATTCCTGATGGATTTGTAAAAGAAGGAAGAAAAGACACGGCAAAAGATAATTATGCCGTGATGCACCAGCGGGTGGGCTTTTATACATCTAAAAACAAAAAACTGTATGCACTTGCTTACTATGGCATTGCATTGGGGCAAAAAGATGACCCCAATGATGGCAACGGTATTGGCCGGGTGATACGGGAAATAAAAGCAGACGGAACTTTCGGCCCTGTTTATTTTTTACGGTACAACCATGCTTTCAATGAAAAGAACACGACATATCCGTTTTACAGGTCAGCCGGCGATAAAGAAATAATCGCAGCCTGCGAAGAGATTCTGAATACGCCATTGCTGATGATGCAAACGGTAGAAGAAGCAGACCGCAACGATCCATTGATCACTTTGAAAAAGGACTTTAAAGCGTTTAACTATTATCACCTGCCTAATGGCAACGTAGCGGGCCTTTGGAAGTATGCACTCACCAGTATCAGTAAAGATGAAGGTAAGACCTGGCAGTACGGGCCGTTAAGAGCACCGGGTTTTGTAAATGCCAATGCAAAAATATGGGGGCAACAAACCAGTGATAAAAAATATGCAACAGTGTATAATCCTTCTGAGTTTCGCTGGCCGCTGGCTTTGAGCGTGAGCAATGACGGACTGAACTATAAAAACCTGTTGCTGGTGAATGGAGAGATCACTTCGATGCGTTACGGGGGAGCTTACAAAAGTTATGGGCCGCAATATGTACGGGGTATCCAGGAAATGGACGGTACTCCACCGGGTGGCAACATGTGGATCAGCTACAGTATGAACAAGGAAGATATGTGGGTGAGCAGGATCCCGGTGCCGGTCTTAGATAAAATGTACGGCCATGTGAACGATGTTTTTTCACTATCGGATAAAGGTAAAGAACTGGATTCCTGGAATATTTATAGCCCGCTGTGGTGCCAGGCAGGGGTGGAAGAATTCCAGAAACGTAAAGCACTCACTTTAAGAGACAGCGACCCGTTTGATTATGCAAAGGCCGAACGTGTTTTTCCTGAGTCTAAAAAGATCTCGGTGCAGTTTTCTTTAACCCCGCAGCAAAGCCAGCACGGTTTACTGCAGGTTGAAGTGACTGATGCAAAAGGCACACCTTGTTTACGCTTGATACTGGATTCAGCAGGCACCATTTTAACCAAACAGGGGTACCGTAATAGAGCATTGGCCAAGTATAATGCCGGAGAGGCCTTATCGATCAATATTGAACTGAATACAGACACCAGGTTTTATACGGTATCGATCAACGGGGGTAAACCATCCAGTAACATATGCTTTGCTCCTGTATCGGGTGTGGAACGAATTGTTTTCAGAACGGGCGCAACCCGCCGTTTTCCCAATGCAGATACACCTACCGACCAGGATTATGACCTGCCCGATGCGGATGCAAGGGATAAAGAAGCGGTATATTTTATTCATTACCTAAAAACAAGATCATTATAGCATATGGCAGTAAATAAAAGCAGCACGCTTGCTGTTATCATTGGCAACAGGGATTTTTTTCCTGATAAACTGGTAGCTGAGGCTAGAACAGAGATACTTAACCTGTTTAAGCAATTAAACATTGGGCCGGTAATGCTGGGTGATGCCGACAGCAAGCTGGGTGGTGTGGAAACATTTGCCGAGGCGCAAAAATGTGCCGCCCTGTTTAAAAAGCATGCAGATGAAATTGAGGGCATCCTGGTGGTATTACCCAATTTTGGTGATGAAAAAGGGGTTGCAGAAACAATTAAATTATCCGGCCTGAATGTTCCGGTTTTAATACAGGGATATCCCGATGACCTTGAAAAGATGGATGTAGTGAACAGAAGAGACGCCTGGTGCGGTAAGATCTCTGTTTGCAATAATTTGTACCAGTTTGGGATAAAATATTCGCTTACTGCCAAACATGTGGTAAGGCCCGGAGACGAATCATTTATAAATGACCTGAAGAATTTTACAGCCGTCTGCCGAGTGGTGAATGGTTTACGCAAGGTACGTATCGGCGCCGTAGGAGCAAGACCAACTGCTTTTAATACGGTTCGATACAGCGAAAAACTTTTACAAAGAAATGGTATTTCTGTTACTACCGTTGACTTATCAGAGATACTGGGTAATGCAAATAAACTGACTGCAGATGATAAAAGCGTAAAAGAAAAACTCGATAAGATTCATGCGTATACCAACACCGGGTTAACACCACCGGAAAAACTGGTACAGATAGCCAAGCTGGATGTAGTACTGGCAGAGTTTATGGCAGAAAACAGCCTGGATGCCACAGCCATTCAATGCTGGACATCGATACAGAAAAATTATGGCTGCAATGTATGTACCAGTATGAGCATGATGAGTGAGAACATGCTGCCGAGTGCCTGCGAAGTGGATGTTACGGGTACACTCACCATGTATGCCATGCAACTGGCAAGCGGATCGCCATCGGCTTTGGTTGACTGGAATAATAATTATGCGGATGATGACAGTAAATGTGTGCTGTTTCACTGCGGCAACTGGGCCAAATCGTTTTTGCCGGATATTACGATTAGTACCGCACCCATACTGGGCACCAGCGTTGGTACAGAAAATACCTATGGGGCATTGGATGGCCGTACGCCTGCTATGCCGTTAACCTATGGCCGCATCAGCACGGATGATTGCAAAGGCGTGATAAAGGCCTATATAGGAGAAGGGGAGTTGACCAATGACGCGTTAAAAACATTTGGCAACAGGGCAGTGGCACAGATCAATGACCTGCAGGGACTGATGAATTATGTTTGCCGCAATGGTTTTGAACACCATGTGGTGATGAATGCCAGCAAAACAGCAACAGTGTTGAAAGAAGCATTTGAAAATTATTTGGGTTGGGAAACGTATAATCACCAATAACATAGTGATCCCAGATTACCTGTGTTAATCCGCCCAATCAGTGTGAAATTAAAAATATGACGACAAAGGAATTAAAAGAAAGATCTGTAAACTACAGAAAAAAAATTCTGAAGTATATCAAAATCGCCAATGCCGGGCATACCGGAGGCAGTTTGTCCTGTACCGACATATTAAATGTGTTGTACAATAAAGTACTGAATGTGTCGCCTGGAAATTTTTCGTCACCGCACAGAGACCGGTACATACAGAGCAAAGGCCATTGTGTGGAAGCATTGTTTGTGGTGCTGGCCGACAAAGGGTTTTTCCCGGAAGAGGATCTGAACACACTTTGCAAGTACAGGTCGCATTATATCGGGCATCCCACAAAAAAAGTGAAGGGAGTAGAGCAGAATACCGGTGCATTGGGACATGGATTACCCATTGCTGCCGGCGTTGCGCTGGCAGGCAAGATGGATAAAAGGGCCTATAGGGTTTACACTTTAATGGGCGATGGTGAATTGCCCGAAGGCAGTAATTGGGAAGCAGCATTAAGCGCCGCACATTACAAATTAGACAACCTGTGCGTCATTATTGATAAGAACAGTTTGCAAATAACTGCCCCTACTGCCGATGTAATGAACACCGACCCGGTGGATAAAAAATGGGAAGCTTTTGGCTGGGCCGTGAAAGAGGTGAACGGAAATGATGTGGAAGAATTACTGGCAGCATTCAGCAGTTTGCCTTTTGAAAAAGGAAAGCCTTCTGTGATAATAGCACACACCACCAAGGGTAAAGGAGTAAGTTATATGGAGAACCAGTTGAAGTGGCATCACGGTGTGCCCAGTAATGAAGAATATGAATTGGCACAACAGGAATTGGACGAATTATTATTAACTCTTTAAAAACGGCCCCCAAGCTTTCTCCAGGGGAGAGGGGGCTTGGGGGTGAGGTCAGATGGCAGAACAAATAAATACAAACAGCTACAAACCCAACCTGGAAATATTTTCAGAAACACTGCAACGGCTGGCTGCGGATGATACGAACATTATTGTAGTGACCAGCGACAGCCGGGGCTCAGGCAAGATGGTTCCGTTTGGAAAAAAGTTCCCGGAACAAATGGTGGAAGTGGGCATTGCCGAACAGAATTTAGTGGGTGTGGCAGCAGGACTGGCATCTTGTGGCAAAAAGGTATTTGCAGTTTCACCGGCGTGTTTTTTAACAGCAAGGGCATTGGAACAGATAAAGAATGATGTGGCTTATTCTGATAACCCGGTGAATCTAATTGGCATCAGTGCGGGGGTGAGTTACGGCGCATTGGGCAGTACACACCACAGTCTGCATGATTATGCGGCGTTACGGGCTGTCAATAATATCATGGTGGTGGCACCTGCAGATAATTGGGAAACAGAAAAAGCCATTGAATTAGCGGCAGGCACCAGTCATCCCGTTTACCTGCGTTTTGGTAAAAAGCCAATGCCCCCGCTAAAAGAAATTAATGAGGATGCGTTTGCCTTTGGCAAAGGAAGAGTTATTTGTGAAGGCAGCGATGTGGCCATCATAGCAGCAGGCGAAGCAGTGTACCCGGCATTGGAAGCAGCGGGGAAACTGCAACTATTGAATGTTTCTGCAACGGTGATCAGCATGCATACCATCAAGCCATTGGATACGGAACTGCTTTCATTGGTTGCCGGTACATGCAAAGCCATTGTAACTGTGGAAGAACATAGCATATACGGCGGATTGGGGGAAGCCTGTGCTTCTTACCTTTTGCAGAATGGTTTCGCCAAACCATTTAAGATCATTGGTATTCCCGATGAGTATACAGTTACCGGTTCGCAAACAGAGATAATGGATCATTACGGAATTTCAGCAACCGGGATCACCGGTACGGTCATTGAATTATTAAAATAGTAAACGATAAAAACTATATGGAAAAAATAAAAGTACTTCCTTTTTTATTGGCCCTGTTTTCTCTTTTTTCTTTTTCGGCCTGTAATAATGGCGGCGGCGAAAAAAAGAGGAGCAAAAAAATGGCCATCGTTGTTTCTACTTTGAACAACCCCTGGTTTGTTTTTCTGGCCGAAACAGCAGCAGCCAGGGCTAAGGCGCTGGGCTATGAAACCAAACTCTTTGATTCGCAAAATAACACCGCTTTGGAAACCGATCATTTCGAGAATATCCTTGTGGAAGATTATTGCGCCATTCTTTTTAATCCCACTGATGCCGATGGCTCTGTAGCCAACGTAAAAAAGGCAAAGGATGCCGGCGTGCCTGTTTTTTGCATGGACAGAGAGATCAATGCAAAAGGCCTTGCCACTTCGCAGATACTATCTGATGGCTATTCGGGCAGCGTGGAAATTGCAAAATACTTCGTTGAGCAAATGAATCAAAAAGGAATGTATGTGGAATTGCTTGGTATCACCGGCGATAATAATACAAGAGCCAGGTCCTCGGGATTTCACAGTGTGGTTGATAATTATCCTGAACTGAAAATGGTGGCACAGCAGAGTGCCGGCTTTGACCGGAACAAAGGAATGGAAGTGATGGAATCGATGTTGCAGGCCCATCCGGATATTACCGGCGTGTTCTGTGGCAATGATGCCATGGCCATGGGAGCCTACCAGGCGCTGGTCAGTGCAGGAAAAGATAAAGCAGTAAAAGTGTTCGGGTTTGATGGGGCAGAAGATGCTATTAGATCCATTAAGGAAAATAAACTGGTGGCAACCGGCATGCAGTTCCCTAAGATCATGGCCGAGAAGGCGGCTGAATTTGCAGATGAATACTATAAAGGCAAGAGGGATTTTGAAGAAAAGATCCCCGTGGCTGTGGAACTGGTAACGGCAAAGAATGTAGATAAATATATGGGTTACGGAAAGAAATAAGATGGACAACAAATGGACGAAATATATTTTGCTGACCGTTGTTACCGGTGTGCTGGCATACAACAGTGTGTATTTAAAAAAACTGGATGCGAAGAAAGAAATAACTGAAGCAAACCTTAACCCGGCTGAGTTTGCGCAAAAATTCTGGATCGAAAAATTCACTCCTTTTTGCATCCGTGCGGTGGAGGTAAACAGTTTCAAAAAAATGCTGAAAGAGGATACTGAAAAAGTGTTTAAAGAATTGGCAAGCATGGCTCGTATCGGAAGCAGTTCCTGTTTTTTAATAAAAGGCGAAGGAAGTATTATCAGTGTAAGTGAAAATAATGTGATTGTTGCTGCTAAGTCGGGGGCCGAAGTCTCGGAAGTACGATTAACAACAGGGCTTTATTTCGGCAATGCTGTAAGAGATGTATCCGGCCTGATAAAGATGGGCGATTTTGCAAATACAATCGAGTATAACAGTATTTCATCAGAGTTGAATAAAATTGTTCAGTCAGAAATAATATCACCATTAAAGGCAAAGGCTAAAAAAGGAGAAACTATACATTTTATTGGTTGCGCAGAAATAAATAGAGAACAGATTGATGTTAATAGTATTCAACTATTGCCGGTACAGATTAGATTTAAATAAAAGGGCTGCACCTTCCATTGGAGAAGGGGTGAGGTCGAAATAAAATGCTGAAAACAGTAAACATAACTAAAAAATTCCCCGGTGTTACTGCACTGGAAAATGTCAATCTGCAGATTGAAGCCGGGAAAGTAACAGCCATCATTGGCGAGAATGGTGCCGGCAAATCTACTTTGATGAAAATATTATCAGGCGTTTATCCTGATTATGAAGGGCAGCTATTTTTTAAAGGCAAACCGGTATGTTTTTCCGGAACGGCTGCAGCCCGGGATGCAGGAATTTCGATCATTCACCAGGAATTAAATCTGGTCCCTTATCTCAGCATCACCGAAAATATTTTCCTGGGCAGGGAATTACTCACAGCAGTTGGTTTGCTGGATGCAAAGGGCATGCAGGCAAAGACTGCTGAATTATTGAAAACGCTCTGTGTTCCCATACATCCCTCTGCATTGGTAGCCGATCTTAAAGTGGGGCAGCAGCAGATGGTGGAGATAGCCAAGGCTTTGCTGCTGGATGCCGACCTTATTATTATGGATGAGCCAACTTCTGCCATTACCGAAGCTGAAGTGGGGTCTTTGTTTCAGGTCATCAATCAGCTCAGGAAGCAGGGAAAGGCCATTGTTTACATCTCACATAAATTAAATGAGTTGTTTAAAATTGCCGATGACTATATTGTTTTACGGGATGGAAAGACCATTGATTCTGGCAGTATGCAGGCCATAACACATGATGCGCTTATCAGGAAGATGGTAGGCAGGGAAGTGGTTGCAATGCAAAAGGAACTCAGCAGCGGGAACAGAGCCGAGTTGCTGCGTATTGAAAATATCCGCCTCAGGCAAAAACATAAGCCCGACAGATTAATCGATATTTCTTTCACAGTGAAGGCAGGCGAAATTGTCGGCATCTTTGGGTTGATGGGGTCGGGCCGCACCGAACTGCTGGAAACAATTTTTGGTCTGCATCCCGGCTCGTCTTCCGGTAAAATAATTGTGGAAAATAAGAATGTGGATATCAGCAATCCGGCTGATGCCGTAAAGGCGGGTATTGTATTGCTGCCGGAAGACAGGAAAAAAGATGGCCTGGTGCTGGGGATGGAAGTAAAAAAGAATATCAGCCTCCCCTGCCTGGAAAAAATAGAAACAATGGGTTTTCTCAGCGCCAAAAAGGAAACCTCTCTCGCAAAAAAATATATTGATCAACTGGGAATAAAAACACCTTCAGAAAACCAGCTAGCCGGGAACCTGAGCGGGGGAAACCAGCAAAAAATTGTATTGGCAAAATGGCTTGAACGGCAACCAAAAGTATTGTTGCTCGACGAGCCCACAAGGGGGATAGATGTAAATGCCAAGAACGAAATGTACAAACTTATGCAGGAAATGGTGCAGAAAGAAATGGGTATTATCATGGTATCGTCGGAGTTGACCGAGGTATTGACCATTGCAGACAGGATACTCGTAATGGCGGAAGGGAAGATTACTGCAGATATCCCGGCCGCAAAAGCAACGGAAGACAATGTTCTGAAAGCAGCAATTTCAAGTAATTGATGGTGCGTTTAAAACAATATACAAACAGTCTTGGCAAACTGCAATCACTCATTGCTTTGGTAATTCTTTGTTTGGCATTCGGGTTATTGGCTGATAAATTTTTTACAGTAGCCAATGGCTTGAATGTAATGAGGCAGATATCTGTGAATATTTGCATCGCCGTGGGTATGACGCTTATTATTCTTACAGCCGGTATCGATCTGTCTGTAGGCTCTGTGCTGGCTTTATGTGGCGCTATAACGGCCGGGCTGTTGAAGCATGGAATATCACTGCCTTCATTGAATTTATTCATTGGGTTCACCATACTGGGGGCTGTCGTTGCCGGCATCCTGGTAGGAACTTTGCTCGGTTTCTTCAATGGCTTTGTTATCACAAAATTTAAAGTGCCGCCATTTGTTGCCACCCTGGCCATGCTAACAATCGGGCGGGGGTTAACCATGTTATATACCAACGGATTTCCTATCAGTTCGTTCAGTCCTTCATTTACATTTATTGGCGGAGGGTGGTTGATTGGGCTCCCCGTTCCGGTCTGGATAGCCGCTGTTATTGTGGTAGTTGCCATTATTATAACAAAACGAATGAGGCTGGGCCGCTATATCTATGCCATCGGCGGCAACGAAAATGCGGCAAAACTTTCAGGTATTAATATCAACCGGGTAAAAATAATAGTGTACAGCATTGCAGGGGCATTGGCTGCCCTGGGAGGTATTATAGTTACGGCCCGCCTGGATTCTGCACAACCCAATGCCGGTACCAGTTACGAGTTGGATGCCATCGCCGCTGTGGTGATCGGCGGTACTTCATTAAGCGGTGGCCGTGGAAGTATATGGGGCACTGTTTTAGGTGCGTTGATAATTGGGGTACTTAATAATGGATTGGTATTACTGGATGTTTCACCATTCTGGCAGCAGGTGGTTAAAGGTGGGGTGATCCTGCTGGCAGTGATCATAGATAAACTGAATACAAAAAGGGAATAGTGATTTTAATCGTCGGTATGAATAGCCCCGGCCTTCAGACCGGGATAAGTAACTAAAGAAATGGCAACCAATAAATACATACTCGCTATTGACCAGGGTACCAGTTCCACAAAGACATTGATCTTTGATGAGGCAGGGCAAGCTGTTGCCAGGGGGGTAGAACCCCTGCACAGCATCTGCTTGGAAAATGGTTTTGTGGAACAGGTTCCGGCGGCCATTTATCAGAATGTACTCACATCGGTTGATAAGTGTTTGCAACAATTCAAAGAAGATGGGTTTGACACAGGAGATATTGCTGCGATCGGTATTTCTAACCAACGGGAAACATTTGTTGTGTGGGATAAAGATGGTAAGCCTTTGCACAATGCGATAGTCTGGCAATGCAAACGAAGTGTACAGATCTGCGAGGCGTTGAAACAAAATGGACTGTCGCTAATGGTGAATCAAAAGACCGGCCTGGTAATTGATCCTTATTTCTCAGCAACTAAATTAATATGGTTAGTTCGACATAACGATACGGTAAAACAGGCACTTCAAAACGGCAACGCATTTTTTGGAACAATTGATACCTGGCTTTTGTATAAACTCACCAATGGAAAGGAATATGCAACCGATCATACCAATGCTTCCCGGACATTATTATTCAACCTCCATAGTTTACAATGGGATGATGAATTAATTGCTGCATTTGGTTTAACAGGCATCAATCTTCCTGCAATAAAGTCTTCCTCGGCATTATTTGGAGAAACAGCACTTAACGGACTTTTGCAAAATGCAATCCCCGTAACAGCCTTGATCGGCGATTCGCATGCTGCTGCTTTTGGCGAAGGTTGCTTTGAGAAAGGCATTGCAAAAGCCACATTGGGTACAGGGTGCAGTATATTAATGAATATCGGCAACAAGCCTGTACAATCACAAAACGGGATGGTTAACACTATTTGCTGGAGTATTGATGGAAGAATTGATTATGCACTGGAAGGAGTGATCGTTAGTTGCGGCGCTACCATTGAATGGTTGCGAAATGAATTAAATTTATTCAGCGATAGTAAGGAAACGGAGGAGATGGCAAATGCCGTTGCAGACAATGGCGGAGTGTACCTGGTTCCCGCTTTCAGCGGGCTCGGTTCACCGCATTGGGACATGGCACGTAAAGCATCGATAACAGGAATGCGTTTTGGTACTACGAAGAATCATATTGTAAGGGCGGCCCTGGAATCGATCCCCTTTCAAATTAAGGATGTGATCGTGGCGATGGAAAAAGATGCATCGGTGGAATTAAAAGAATTAAATGCCGACGGCGGTATAACAGCCAACGGGTTTGTTATGCAGTGTTTAAGCAACCTCCTGAATAAACAGCTTGCCTGCATCGGCATGCCGGATGTATCGGCATTGGGCGCTGCTTACCTGGCGGGATTGAAAGCGGGGTTGTACAAAAGCCTGGAAGCAATTAAAAATCTGAATAACAATAAACAAATGTACCAGCCGCAGGCAGATCTGCAGAAAATAAATGAAAGTTATGCCGGCTGGGTAAATGCAGTTAATGGGTAAAAAAAATACGATATTCTTAATGCCGCTTTGTGCCTTTGTGTCTTTGTGGTTCAACGCATCTGCACAAAACAAGCCAATGACCTTAAAACATTCCTCTTTCAAACAGTATGTTGATTATTTCAACAGGATGGAAGAAGAGAACATTGTACAGGCCATTCCCAATGCACAAAGCTGGGATTGGTTACAAAAAAATATTCCCCTCTTTGAATGTCCGCAACAAAACTTTGAAGAGATATTTTATTACCGGTGGTGGACATTGAGGAAACACATCAAAAAGACAGAGAAAGGCTTTGTGTTCACGGAGTTCCTGGTTCAAAGAAGCTATGCAGATAAGTATAACCTTATTGCCAGCGGACTGGGACACCATATTTACGAAAGCCGCTGGCTGCATGATAAAAAATACATGGATGACAACCTGCATGTCTGGTATCGGGGCAATGATGGCAAGCCAATGAAGAAATTAAGATTTTACAGCAGCTGGAATATAGATGCGATTTACAATCGCTATCTGGTAAATGGCGATAAAAATTTTGTATTGGATATACTTCCGGATCTGGAAGCTGATTATCGTGAATGGCGAAAGGAAAAACTTGGGAATAATGGTTTGTTTTGGCAATATGATGTACGTGATGCAATGGAAGAAACAATCAGCGGTGGTCGTAAAGAAAAAAATGCAAGGCCAAGTATCAACAGTTATATGTATGGTAACGCAAATGCTCTGTCCCGTATGTATGGATTACAAGGGGGAAGTGCAATGACTGACATTATGGAGTACGGTCTTGAGAAAGATAGCATAAAAAAGAGAACACAATCCAGCCTTTGGAACAACAGGCATAATTTTTTTGAAGTAAGAAAGGAGCAGGGAGATACCCTGAGCAATGTAAAAGAAGAGATCGGGTTTATTCCCTGGTATTTTAATATGCCCGACAGTAGTTATAATGCTGCCTGGAAGAGTTTGATGGATACCAAAACATTCTGTGCACCATTCGGGATCACAACAGCCGACAGGAGTCATCCATTGTTCCGAACGCACGGCTGCTGCAAATGTGAATGGGATGGTGCAGTGTGGCCTTTTGCCACATCGCAGACGTTGACCGCCATGGCAAACCTGCTGAATAATTACAAACAGGATTATGTGACCGGCAGCGATTATTTTGACCTGCTGGAAACCTATGTGGAATCACAATACTATCGGGGCCGTCCGTACATCGGCGAATACCTGGATGAGAAAACAGGCTACTGGTTAAAAGGAGATGAAGAAAGAAGCCGGTATTACAATCATTCCACGTTCAATGATCTTATTATTACCGGCCTGGTTGGTTTAAGGCCAAGGGCCGATGATGTGGTTGAAGTGAATCCGCTGTTACCAGCAGGTAAATGGGATTGGTTTTGCCTGGATAATGTATTGTACCATGGAAAAATAATTACGATAGTGTGGGATAAAACAGGATTGAAATATAGAAAAGGAAAGGGTTTAAGTGTTTGGGTGAATGGAAGGAAAATTGTTTCATCAATACTTTTAGAAAAGGTAACCGGTAAATTACAGTAAACAAATACATGCAGGAAAAAGCTCTACATATCGCTTTCTTTTTTTACTTTTTACTTTTGACCTTTGTCTTACGGGCACAGCAAACAGAAAAGATATATCTCTCAGGCACCGGCAGCAACGATGCTAAGCAATGGGAGTTTTTTTGTACCGGTGGAATGAATGCCAACAAATGGACAACGATTGCAGTTCCTTCCTGCTGGGAGTTGCAGGGCTTTGGTAAATACGATTATGGCTTTGCAAAAGACAGTGGAAGGGGAAAGGAACAAGGCTTGTATAAATATAATTTCAATGTGCCCGTACTCTGGAGAAATAAGACGGTTAAAATTGTTTTTGAAGGAGTGATGACCGATGCCGGGGTAAAAATAAACGGCCGGCCGGCAGGGGAGATTCACCAGGGAGCCTTTTATGTTTTTAAGTACACCATAACTGACTTATTGAAGTTTGGTGAACAGAATGTACTGGAAGTAACGGTGTCCAAACATTCAGCCAATCAATCGGTGAATGAAGCCGAACGCAAAGCAGACTTCTGGATCTTTGGCGGGATATTCCGCCCGGTGTACCTGGAAGCCTTGCCTGCATCAAATATTGAAGCCGTTGCCATCGATGCCAGGGCAGATGGAAGCTTTTCAGCAAATGTAAAGCTGGCCGGTGAAGGAAACAGGGTATCCGTTGATCTATTTAAAGCGGGAGGAACCATACCTGTTTATTCCATATCAAAACAGTATAGCCATTCCGCTTTTCAAAAGCTGTCTGGTAAAATACCAGCTCCGGTTCAATGGACACCCGAATCGCCTTACTTATACAAAGCCGTTTTTACAATGTATAAAAATGGTGTTGCAATGCACAAGGTTACAAAGAAGATTGGATTCCGGACTGTTGAATTAAAACAACGTGATGGTATTTATGTAAACGGCATTAAGATCAAAATGAAGGGTGTTAACCGGGCTCCTTTCCGGCCAGCGACCGGCAGAACACTCAGTAGGCAAAACAGTATTGAAGACGTGTTGCTCATCAAGGACATGAACATGAATGCAGTGCGCTGCAGTCATTATCCGCCGGATGAGCATTTTTTGGATGCCTGCGATTCGCTGGGTTTATTTGTAATGGATGAACTGGCGGGCTGGCACGGTCATTATGATACTAAAACAGGTGTAAAACTGCTCGAAGAGATGATCAGTTTTGATGTTAATCATCCCTCTGTCATTATGTGGGCCAATGGAAATGAGGGTGGGCATAACCTTGAACTGGACAGGTTCTTTCCGTTGTTTGATATTCAAAAACGCCCGGTGGTGCATCCCTGGCAATTGTTTAACGGCATAGAAACGCAGCATTACCGGGAGTACAATTATGGCATCGGAAATTATGAGAACGGAAGAGAGATCGTGATGCCAACCGAGTTCCTCCACGGGCAATTCGATGGCGGCCACGGCGCCGGACTGGAAGACTACTGGGAAAAAATGTGGCGTGATCCGTTAAGCGCCGGTGGCTTTCTTTGGGATCTTTCTGACCAGGCTGTAGTGCGGAAAGACAAGAATGATTCTTTGGATACCGATAAATTCAGGGCGGCGGATGGTATTGTTGGTCCCCACCACGAAAAGGAAGGAAGTTATTATGCCATAAAAGAAATATGGAGCCCGGTATATTTTGAACGGAAAGAGATCACGGCTGCATTTGATGGCAGGCTTAATATTGAAAACCGCTATCATTATACCAATACCGGTCTATGCCGCTTTAGCTGGAAACTAAAACGCTTCGATCTGGAAACAATAAACGAAGAAACAGGAACGGCCATCCCCCCAGACATTGCCCCGGGTGAAAAAGGGGCAGTACAATTAAAGTTGCCATTCAACTGGAAGGATTTCGATGTGTTGTATGTAACTGCCAAAGATGTTTACAACCGGGAATTGTTTACCTGGAGTTTTGCTGTCAGCAGCCCGAAAAGAATAGCTGAAAGAATGGTTGTGAAGGAAGGAATAGGTAAAATACAGATTCCTGTTGCCGATACAACGGCTATACTGGTATATGTGAAAGATGTGCAATTGATGTTTAATGAGGTTAACGGTTCACTGATGAGTGTGAGAAATAAGAAAGGGGTTATCCCATTTAACAATGGGCCTGTTGTACAGGAAGGACAAAGTAATTTTAAGAAAATCAGGCATTACAATGAAGGGGATAGATATATCATCGAATCTGCCTTTGATAAAAAAGAGGGTTACAATACATTGAAGTGGACAGTATACCCATCTGGCTGGCTGCAACTGGAAGTGCAGTATTTTCCCGGGTCTTACCATACCAATTTTGCCGGTGTTAATTTTACTTTCCCTGAAAAAGAAATCAGGTCGGTTACCTATATGGGTAATGGCCCATACCGGGTCTGGAAAAACCGCCTGAAAGGTAACCGGTTTGGTGTGTGGGATAAAGCATACAATAGTACTGAAACGGGAGAATCGCCCTGGATATATCCTGAGTTCAAAGGATATCATGCGGATTTTTATGGGGGGTATTTCTTTACCGGCGACAACCGATTTACGGTCGTTACAGAAACAGAAGATGTGTTTCTCCGCCTGTTTACCCCCGCCTGGAAGACCGACCAGTGGCACAATTACGAACCACTCTTTCCATCCGGTGATATCTCCTTTATGCAGGGCATCAGCAGCATTGGCAGCAAGACCCAGCGAAATGAAACAACCGGGCCAATGGGTTTGAAAAATATTTTTTACGATTATGAAAAAGATCCTGCAAGGGCTTTAAAGATGGTCTTGTATTTCGATTTTACTGTTAAATAACCAGCATGAAAAAGAGTTTGATCACTTTGCTTTCCTTTTTGTTCTGCCTGCAGTTGTATGCACAGGTAAGGGTAAAGAACCTGCGTTGCGAAATGATGAAAGACCCCCTGGGTATTGATGCTACAGAACCACGGTTCAGCTGGCAATTAGAAAGTGATCAAAGAAATGTGACACAAACCTCTTACCAGATAATTGTCAGCAGCAGCGGTCAGAAATTAAATGTCAATGACGGCGATGTTTGGAATTCGGGAACAGTGATCGGCAATAGTTCCCTGCTTGTCAAATATGCAGGCAAACCATTGCAGTCGTCAAAAAAATATTTCTGGAAAGTGAAAGTTGTTACCAATAAAGGACTTGCTGAAGGAAATGAAACAGCATTCTTTTCTACAGGCCTGTTACGTGCTGCAGACTGGAAAGCCAAATGGATCGGATATGATAAAGCATCAGTCTGGGATAGTGTAACACAGTGGTCAAGATTATCTGCCAGGTATTTACGGAAGGAATTTGTAACTGCTTCCGCAATAAGAAGCGCCACGGTTCATATCTCCGGCCTGGGCCTGTATGAATTGTACATGAATGGCAAAAAAATAGGCGACCAGGTATTGGCGCCTAATCCAACGGATTACCGCAAATCTTTCTTTTACAATACGCATGATGTAACGGATGAAATTAAGAATGGCGCCAATGCAATTTCAACGGTTTTAGGCAATGGCCGATTTTTTACCATGCGGCAGAATTACAAAACGCAAAAGCATAATACATTCGGCTATCCAAAATTATTATTACAGTTAGAAATAGAATATGCGGATGGCAGTAAGAAAACAATTGTAAGTGATGAAAGCTGGAAACTGAATGTGGACGGGCCGGTCAGAACCAATAACGAGTATGATGGGGAGGAGTATGATGCTGCCAAAGAATTTTCCGGTTGGGACAAAGCAGGATTTGATGATAGTAAATGGCTGCAGCCTGAATTGGTGGCAGCACCTGGCGGAAAAATTGCTGCTCAAGTCTCAGAACCGATGAAAGTGATGCAAACGATCAAACCTTTATCTATAAAAAGTATTGGAAATGGAAAATATATTCTCGATATGGGACAAAACTTTGCAGGCTGGATAAAACTGCAAAATGTAAAAGGGAAAAAAGGCGAACAGGTCAAACTTCGATTTGCGGAAAGTTTGAAAGATGATGGAGAATTGTTTACTGCCAATTTAAGAGATGCAAAAGTTACAGATATCTACATCTTAAAAGGAGCGGCTTCAGAAAGTTGGCAGCCCTCTTTTGTTTATCACGGTTTTCGGTATGTGGAGATAACAGGATTTCCCGGCATTCCAACCATTAATAATTTTGAAGGTCAATTGGTTTATGATGCTTTAGAAACCACCGGGTCTTTTCAAACCTCTAACCCAACCATCAACGCCATTTATAAAAATGCCTGGTGGGGTATTGCATCCAACTACAAAGGCATGCCGGTTGATTGCCCCCAGCGAAACGAACGTCAGCCCTGGCTTGGCGACAGGGTGATAGGCGCCCAGGGTGAAAGTTTTATGTTTGATAATGCAAAGCTTTACGCAAAATGGATGGATGATATTGAGCAATCCCAAAAAGAAACAGGAGCCATACCGGATGTGGCACCGGCTTTCTGGAATTATTATTCAGACGATGTTACCTGGCCGGCAGCTTTTATCACCATCAGCAATAATTTATACAACCAGTTCGGCGATATTAAACCAATCCAGAAGAATTATGCTTCTATGAAAAAATGGATGTGGTACATGCGTGACAAATATCTGGTGAATAATATCATGACCAGGGATAAATATGGCGACTGGTGTGTGCCGCCGGAAAGTTTAAATCTTATTCATGCAAAAGACACCGCCCGTTTAACAGATGGAAAATTAATTGCCAGTGCTTATTATTTCAAACTGCTTTCTTTCATGCAGCGTTTTGCAAAACTTACCGGCAATGATGTTGATGTAAAAGAGTATGCGGAATTGGCTGATAAGATGAGGACCGCTTTTCAGAATAAATTTTACAATACAGCAACATACAGTTATGGCAACAATACAATTACTGCTAATTTGCTGCCCCTGTATTTTGGTATTTGTCCTGACTCATTAAAAGAGAAAGTATTTGAAAATATTTACCATAAAATTCATGTGGAGAGCAAGGATCATATCAGCACCGGGTTGATCGGTACGCAATATTTGTTTCGCGGGCTTACAGAATACGGTAATACCGATCTTGCCTTCAAACTGGCTTCCAATAAAACCTATCCAAGCTACGGATATATGATCGAGAATGGAGCCACCACCATCTGGGAATTATGGAATGGCAATACTGCCGATCCCAATATGAACAGCCAGAATCATGTAATGATGCTCGGAGATCTGATCACCTGGTTCTATGAAAATCTTGCCGGGATAAGAACGGATAAGGAAGCTGTAGGGTTTAAGAAGATAGCCATGAAGCCGTCTTTACCTGCAGATCTGCAGTTTGTAAACGCATCTTATAAAAGTGTATACGGGTTAATTAAAAGCAGCTGGAAGAAAAATACAGGGACATTTGAATGGAATATTTCCATTCCTGCCAATACTTCAGCAAGAGTATTTATTCCCGCAAAGTCACAAGCAGATGTATTGGAATCCGGAAAGGCTTTATCGGGGGATATTAAAATGATACAATGGAAGGAGGGTATACTGACAATAGAAATACCAAGCGGGGATTATCAATTCAAATCAACCTTAAAGTAATGAAGCAAATAAAAGTATTGATCTTTTTTGCGGCTGCTCTTTTTATAAGAGTGCAGGCGCTGGCACAGGCAGATACGGCACTGGAAAATAAAGCAGGCGGCTGGGTAGCTTCCCTGCAACTGAATGATAATGTAAAAGCAGAAAAGGTAAAAGCCGCCATTACAGCACATCTTACCGCTGTAAAAGACTGGCATAACAGCCATCCATTTACCCTGGTACCCGAAGGGATTAATCCGGCAACAGGAAATAAACTCTCTGAGCTGGACAGGGATATCATTATCTGCTCCACCAAACCAAGGGTGGTTCACGAGAACCTGATGGCTGTTTTAAAAGCCGAGCTTGATTCGGCACAGGTAGAAATGATATTGGATAAGTATACGATCGGTAAAGTTGATTTTACGCTAAAGGGGTATAAAGCGATCGTGCCGGATCTTACTGCTAAAGAAGAAGCGGAGATCCTAAAAAACCTTAAGCAAGCCAGGGAGCAGGCTATTGATTACAAAAATATGAGGGAGATATCGGGCATCTTTGAGATCTATAAGACCAAATGCGAACAATACCTCAATAATAACGGGCGTAACTGGCGGCAGTTATACAAAGCTTATTCAGATAAGATAAAAGCAGAAAAAGCAGCTGCAAAACAACAATAAACCAGTAATGATGAAAGTTAAGATATTATCCGGGTTACTTTTTCTGTTATGTGCTGTACAGGCAACGGCACAAAATAAATGGAAGAAAGGCATACTGGCAGATGAATTCATCTTTGATACTGCCTCATTTCCGCAAAGCCATGCCGGCACCATTGCAGAAACGCCGGAGGGTTTGATAGCTGCCTGGTTTGGTGGCACCAGGGAAGGCAATAAAGATGTATGCATCTGGACAAGCCATTTGGTAAATGATAAATGGACTGCTCCACAAAAAGTTGCTGACGGAATTATTAATGATACCATAAGATATGCCTGTTACAACCCGGTTTTGTATTATGCCGATAATGGCGAACTGTTATTATTTTATAAGATCGGGCCAAACGTGGCAGGCTGGACAGGCTGGATGATGCGTAGTAAAGATAATGGCCACACCTGGAGTAAAAGAGAAGCATTACCCGATGGAATTTTAGGCCCCATAAAAAACAAACCTGTTCTAGTAAAAGGCCTGTTGCTTTGTCCTTCAAGCACAGAAAAAAATGGATGGAAGGCACATATAGAATATACCGCCGATTATGGAAAAACCTGGACAAAGAGTGATGATATAAACGATGGTAAAACGATACAGGCCATACAGCCCAGCATACTGCACTACAAAGACGGGCGACTTCAAATTTTATGCCGCAGCCGTAATACAACCATCAACGAAAGCTGGAGCAGTGATGACGGTAAAACCTGGAGCAACATGCAGGCTTCTGCATTACCCAATAATAATTCAGGCACCGATGCGGTTACGTTAAAAGACGGCAGGCAATTGCTGGTATATAATCATGTATTGCCCGATTCAAGCTGGGTAAAAGGAAAGGGGCCACGTACGCCACTGAATGTTGCGGTATCAAAAGACGGAAAGAAATGGTATGCCGCATTGGTACTGGAAGATTCACCGATCAGTCAATACTCTTATCCTTCGGTAATTCAGTCAAAAGATGGGATGGTGCATATTGTTTATACCTGGAGAAGAGAAAAAATTAAATATGTGAAGATCAATCCGTCGAAATTAAAACTGAAAGAAATAAAAGATAAACAATGGCCAGGAGGACAAGCTGTGAAAGGTAAAACCTCGGATGATTAAGACCTGTCACGCAAGGCCGCAAAGTGATTAAGCCCAAAGGATAACCTGCTTAGCATCTTTACTCCTTTGTGTGAAAAAAATAACGATGAACAATCTTCCCATAATTGATATTGCTATAATAATTGCTTACCTGCTGGCGATGCTGGCTATTGGTTTTTACTTTTCGAAAAAGAATAAGAATTCAGAACAGTTCACCAAAGCTTCCGGTAAGATACCGGGCTGGGCAATAGGTTTATCCATCTATGCCACATTCCTGAGCAGTAATACATTTCTGGGTAATCCCGGTAAGGCATTTGGAGGCAACTGGAATGTTTTTGTATTCAGTCTTTCAATGCCGTTGGCAGCATGGGTGGCAACAAAATATTTTGTGCCATTCTACAGAAACACTGGCGAAATATCTGCCTACACCAACCTGGAAAAACGATTCGGCCCCTGGGCAAGAACCTATGCGGTGGTATGTTTCCTGTTAACCCAGTTTGCCAGGATGGGAACTATTTTTTTCGGCATGGCCTTAAGCTTACAGGCGCTTACCGGTTTCTCTATGCAAAGCATTATGATTGTAATGGGGCTTTGTATCATCATTTATACCGTACTCGGTGGCATGGAAGCAGTGATCTGGACGGAAGTGGTGCAGGGTATTATAAAAACACTGGGGGCCTTGCTTATTTTGTACCTGGTGATCAGGCAGATCCCGGGTGGATTTACCAAAGTGATTGAAAT
The DNA here is from genome assembly GCA_035328475.1 of Ferruginibacter sp. GTDB lineage: Bacteria > Bacteroidota > Bacteroidia > Chitinophagales > Chitinophagaceae > Ferruginibacter. Next base: position 23,851 of record DAOLIP010000017.1, on the reverse strand, counting down.
TGCAAGAGTTGATGATAAGTTCAGTTTGGGCAGCACATCGTTCAATTTCACGCAACCTACGTTTTGGGTGGTTTTATTATATGGATTCTTTATCAACCTGAATAATTTTGGGATGGACCAGAATTATATACAGCGTTATCATACAGCGGCTTCCGAAAAGCAGGCCGGCAAATCGGTTTGGCTTTGTGTGTGGATGTATATGCCTGTATCGCTGTTGTTTGTCATAATCGGCACCTCCTTATATTCCTTTTATCAAATGCAGCCGGAACTGATTGACCCGGTAAAAATAAAACTGGCTTCAGCAAAACTTGGATCATTGGCAACTACACAGGAAATACAGCATTTGGCTGCAACATTTAAACCGGCTGACTATGCCGATAAAGTACTGCCGCATTTTATGGTCACCAAAGTACCTGCCGGTTTATTAGGCCTGCTGGTAGCCGCCATTCTTTCGGCCGCTATGAGCACCATCAGCAGTAATATGAATGCCAGTGCCACTGTATTTACCATGGATATTTATAAAAAATATTTTAGACCCAACGTAAATGATAAGCAGCAATTGGCTTCCCTGCATATTGCTACCGTGGTTTTCGGATTGATCGGTTTGGGTGCAGGCCTTGCCATGATCGGGGCTAAAAGCCTGCTGGATACCTGGTGGAAACTCTCCGGCATCTTTGCAGGGGGTATGCTGGGATTGTTTTTACTGGGACTGATAAGTAAGCAGGCAAGGAATGCAGCGGCTGTTACGGCCACCATTATTGGGGTGCTCGTTATTTTGTGGATGACGTTCAGTGAGAATATCAGCAATGAATACAGGTTTTTAAAAAGCAGCCTCCACAGTAATATGATAATTGTGGTGGGAACCCTGGTGATTTTCCTTTCCGGTATTGTGATTTCAAAAGTAAAAAGGGCCAGGAATGGCAGGAACTCCAACACCGGTCTTGCCCGATGACCCACCCCGGGAAGAGCAAGGTATAGTAAAATTGTACAGGTGATTAGTGAAATGCTACATTGTTTAGAACAGCGAAATGATTAAAATTTATACTTTACTAAATTGTGTTTTATGCGTTTCAACAAATTTGTTCCGGTGATGATCACACCGTTCAACTTAAAGGCAAAGGTTGACCTGGATGTGGTAAGTAAACTTATTGATTTCTATTTAGCAGCAGGCGTAAATGGATTTTTTGCCAACTGCCTCAGCAGTGAGATGTACAGTATCACAGAAGACGAGCGGTTGGAGTTAACACAGCATATTGTACGGTATGTAAATGGCCGGGTGCCGGTGGTGGCTACAGGATCCTTTGGGCTAACCATTCATGATAAAGCCGAATTCACAAAAAAGATATATGATACGGGCATTGATGCGGTGATACTGATCACCGGTCATTACGCAAACGTTGAAGACAATGACGATGTGCTGCTGAAAAATTTTGAACGCATGTTTAAATTCACCGGTAATATTCCCCTGGGTATGTACGAATGCCCGGCACCCTATAAACGGATCATTGGCCCGGATGTTTTTAAAACTTTATTATCGTCAAACAGGCTGGTGTACCATAAAGATACTTCCATCGACCTGGAAAAGGTAAAAGCAAAGATCGATATTGTAAAAGAAACAAAAAGCAACCTGGAATTCTTTGATGCACATTCTCCCAATGCCATGTACAGTTTGCAGATGGGCGCAAAGGGCATGTCTTCCATCAGCGGCAATTTCTACCCGGAAATTTTAGTGTGGATGGTAAATAACGCCACCAATCCTGCCATGCAGGAAGAAGTGAAATGGCTGCAGGCAGAGATCAGCCGGGTTGACCCGTTGATACATATTGCTTATCCCATGAGCGCAAAATATTTTTTACGCAAGAGAGGTTTACCGGTTCGTACCATCAGCCGGGCCACGGCTTTGGAATTAACGCCGGAGCAAAGGACCACGCTGGACGAGATACACGATAGCTTCCGGTCATGGTGCCAAAGATTGGATATAAAGCCCGTTGATGTGGAACAGCTGATGCTGCCGAAATATCCATTGGATGCCGCTATTTAGTGAGTTGCTCCGGTGAATAGCTCCGGCCTTCAGCCCGGAGAACCTTAAAGCCACGGATGGGTTTAAAAGAGAATTAAAGTAACAATGACACAACGATTGCAGATCATATTTCCCGGCAAATTGGTTTTTGGTAACGGCACATTATCGCAATTGGCCGGTGAAGTGCTGCAATTAAATCCTGCCCGGGTTTTTATAATAACCATTGTCCCGCTACAGGAAAATCTGAAAGAATTCATTACCTCGCTAAAGAATAACAATGTCGAAATTTTAACTGATACATCCATTGTTCAGGAACCATCCTTTGACGATCTTAAAAAACTAATGCATACAGTTGCCCCGTTTAACCCGGATGTAGTAATTGGTATTGGCGGCGGCAGTGTATTGGATATCGCCAAACTGGTAGCTGCACAGTTGGATAACGAACAGCAGTTGAATGACTATGTTGGCATCGGGTTATTAAAAGGCAGAAAGAAAAAACTTATCTGTGTTCCTGCAACGAGCGGTACCGGCAGCGAAGTGTCGCCCAATGCCATTTTAGTAGATGAAGAGAACCAGAAGAAGGGGATCATCAGCCCCTTTTTAGTACCGGATATAGTTTATGTTGATCCGCTGCTGACGGTTTCTGTTCCTGCTGCTGTAACTGCAGCAACAGGACTTGATGCTTTAACACATTGCCTGGAAGCGTATACCAATAAATTTGCGCAGCCGCTCATTGATATATATGCTTACGAAGGTATGCGGTTGATCGCTTCACATATTGAAACCGCAGTAAAAGACGGCGGCAATACTGAAGCAAGAGAAAAAATGGCGATGGGAAGTTTATTGGGTGGTTTTTGTTTGGGACCGGTTAATACAGCAGGCGTACATGCATTATCCTATCCGCTGGGAAGTATGTTTCACCTGGCGCATGGCTTATCTAATGCATTACTACTGCCTTACGTGATGGAATTTAATATTCCTTCATCGCCAAAACGTTATGCAGATGTGGCTGTAGCATTAGGTTGCAACAGAAAAGAAAATGATACAGAAACAGCAAACGCAGGTGTGCAAAAAATCCGGGAACTGATCAAAGCATGCGGTATTCCTGCAACATTAAAAGAAGTGAATGTGCCGGAATCTGCCATCCCACAAATGGCAGTTGATGCAATGAAGATACAGCGGCTGTTAAAAAATAATCCAAGAGAAATTACCGAACCGGATGCGATCAATATTTATAAAGCAGCTTTTTAAATGAGTACCGGGAAAAAATATAAGGGAGTAATTGTGCCTGCGGTAACTCCGTTTACAGAGAAACTACAACTGGATGAAGTTGCAGTAGAAAAAATATTTGCTTTATTCTGCCAACATAATATTTCTCCTTTTATACTGGGTACAACAGGCGAATCAGCCTCCTTGCCTTTACAGCTGAAAAAAGACTATGTATTGGCGGCTGAGAGGAATAAAAGAACAGGCTCTTTGCTGTATGCCGGTATCGGCTCCAATGTTTTGGCTGAAAGCATTGATTTTGCCGCTTATTGCTGCGGCCATGCAGTGGATGTGCTGGTGGCTACATTGCCATCTTACTATACTTTGACAGAAAAGCAGATGCTTCAGTATTTCAATACGCTGGCAGATAATATTTCATTGCCCCTCTTCATCTATAATATTCCTGCCACCACACACATGAGCATTCCATTGACTGTGATTGATGAATTGAGCAGCCATGAAAATATTGTAGGCGTCAAAGACAGTGAGCGAAGTGAGGAAAGAATGAGCGAGTCTTTGAAACTATGGAAGAATAGAGACGACTTTCATTATATTCTGGGCTGGGCTGCTAAAAGTGCTGATGCGTTATTACTGGGTGCCGACGGATTGGTGCCAAGCACAGGGAATCTCTACCCGGAAATTTATGCAGGTATGCTGCATGCATTTGAGCAGGGAGATAAAGAAAAGCTGTTTGCCCTGCAAAAATTGAGTGATGAATATGGCGCTTTGTACCAAAGCAACCGTACATTGGGCGAAAGCCTGCGGGAATTAAAAACATTAATGCACAAAAAGGGATTGTGTGAGGCACTAGTAATGCCCCCTCTGTAATGAAATAAAATAGTATGAAAGAACAAACAGGTAATGTAGATAACTCCCTTTTAGGGATTGGGGGTACTAAACCAATTATAGCAATCACCATGGGCGACCCGGCAAGTATCGGTCCCGAGATTGCCATCAAAGCATTATTGCAAAAAAATATTCACGAAATATGTAAGCCTGTTATAGTTGGCGATGCAAACGTCTTTGAACAGATCATTTCTAAATTGCAGTTACATGCATCAGTGAACACGATAAGCAGTGTTGCAGATGCAAAGTTTGAATTGGGATTAATAGATGTGTTAGATCTGGGCATTACCGATATTGCCACACTTCAGTTTGGAGAGATCAACGCTATTTGTGGTGAAGCATCTTTCCAGGCTGTAAAAAAAGTGATTGAGCTTGCCCTGGCAAAAGAAGTGGATGCAACTGTTACCGGGCCCATCAATAAAAAATCTATCAACGAGGCCGGTCACCATTTCGCTGGCCACACAGAGATATACGCACATTTCACCAACACGAAAAGGTATGCGATGTTGCTGGTAGAGGATAAAATGAAAGTGATCCATGTATCTACACATGTTTCCTTGCGCCAGGCCTGCGATCTGGTAAAGAAAGACCGCATTTTGGAAGTGACAGAGTTATTACGCAACGGCATGATAAGCTTGGGGGAGACAAATTTAAAGATCGGTATTGCAGGATTAAATCCGCATGCTGGCGACAGTGGTTTATTTGGTACCGAAGATGACATGGAAATTTTACCGGCAGTGGAGGAAGCCAGGCGTTTAGGCTATGATGTGGAAGGGCCTGTTCCGCCGGATACCATGTTTGCAAAAGCAGCAACCGGGTATTATGGCGGTGTGGTAGCCATGTATCACGACCAGGGGCATATTCCTTTCAAACTTGCTGGCTTTAAATGGAATACAGAAAAAAATCAAATGGACAGTGTGAAAGGGGTAAATATTACAATGGGCCTGCCTATCATTCGCACTTCGGTTGACCACGGCACCGCTTTTGAAATTGCCGGTAAAGGAATAGCCAGTGCAGATGCAATGATACTGGCTATTGAAAGTGCTGTGCAATTAAGCAAATACAAAAAACGTGAGTCGTGAGCGCTCAGTACTCACAACTCACGATTCATAACTCACCAATATGATCGCAGTTATCGCAGATGATTTTACAGGTGCAGCCGAATTGGCCGGGATAAGTCTGCGTTATGGATTATCGGTTTCTGTTCATTTGAATAATGTCATTGATGGAGATACGGATACGGATGTGCTCATCATTTCTACCAACAGCCGGTCAATGCAAAAAGCAGCGGCCGTTTATTGTACTGCCGATGCGGTGGAGGCGATAATGAAATATGAGCCGTCATTTCTGTATAAAAAAATTGACTCTGTTTTACGTGGCTATGTAATTGATGAAATAAAAGTTCAAATGCAGCTGAACGAAAAGGGTAAAGCTTTTATTCTCCCTGCCAATCCATCATTACACAGAACCATCAGGAACGGGGAATATTTTATTAATGAAAAAAAAATAACAGAAACGGCTTTTATAAGTGATCCAGAATTTCCCATAAGCAACGCAGGAGTTACATCAATGCTGCAGGATGAAACAGTGCAGGTAGTAAAACATGATGATTGGTTGCCTGTTGAGGGAATAGTAGTTGTAGAAACTGAAAGCACAGCTGATGTAGCCGCCTGGGCCGAAACAATTGATGAATCATGGATGCTGGCCGGGGCCGGGGATTTTTATACCGCTTTGCTTGAAAAGAAGTATAAGTCGCGGCCGCAACAAAAAATAGATTTGCAATCACCGCATCTCTATGTATGCGGAACTGCTTTTGAAGGTAGAAGACAATTTATCAAAAGCTTGAGTTGCAAGGCTTATATGCCCCGTATTGTTACAGAAGAATGGTTGCAACAGGCCGGTAACATAATTAAGCACCAGGGTAAAGCAGTAATTGCCATTGATGAATCAAAAGAATCGGCTTTAGTATTGAGAACGTCAATGGCAAAGGCAGTTGCAGCAATAGTGGCAAGAGAAAATATAAAAGAAATTTTTATTGAAGGTGGCTCAACAGCCGCAACAGTGCTCGAGGAACTGAACATTAAAAAACTTACACCGGTAAATGAATTAAGCAGGGGAGTAGTAAGAATGAAGGCCGGAGAATTATTTGTCACAGTAAAACCCGGTAGCTACCAACTGCCCAATGAAATAATTGAATTGTATTCATCATAAACTAACCAATCCAGATGTCTTTTCCAACAGCAGAGTCTGAGCCCCTCTCTTTTGGAGTTCCTTGAAAAGGAACGAGCGATAGCACATTGGGGTGAGGTCAACTAATAATTGCAATGAACCATTTACACGCTATAGATTACATCATCATCCTGGCCGTTTTAGGTATTACGCTTTACCTGGGGTTTCGTTTTGCCAACAAACAGAACACTACCGAAAATTATTTTCTCTCCAAAGGTAATTTTCCTTCCTGGGCATTGGGGTTGTCATTATTATCCACACTCATAAGCAGCAATACGTTTTTGGGGTATCCCGAACAGGGCTTTCAGTCCAACTGGATCTACCTGTTGCAGGGCTACATGGTGCCGGTAGTGCTGTTGGGTACTATATGGTTTATTGTACCGCTTTTCCGTAAAGTGATCGGCTTAAGCACCTACGAATATTTCGAAAAGCGTTTTGGAAAATTCGCCCGCTATTATTCATCATCATCCTTTATTATCCGGCAGTTTGCCGGTATGGGCTCGGTATTGACCCTGGTTGCATTGGCCATTTACAAGTTAACGAATATTGATCCTGGCATTATTTTATTGTGTGTAGGATCGGTATTAATAATCCTCAATTTAAAGGGAGGCATGCAGGCAGTAATATGGCTGGATGTATTCCAGGGATTCATGCTATTTGCAAGCGGATTTATTTGCCTGGGTATATTGCTGTTCTCCATAAAGGGCGGCGTACCGGAAGCGTTAAAGATCGCAGGCGAAAATAATTTAACCGGTTTTGGCCCCTACGAATTTAAATTAGACAGGCTTACATTTTGGGTCTTGATCATCAATGGCGCATTTTATGCCATTCAAAAATATGCTACCGATCAAACAGTGGTGCAACGGTATCTTACAGCCAAGTCAGATAAGTCTGCGATCAAGGCATCGTTAATGGGCATTTTTCTAACCGTTCCCATCTGGACGATCTTCATGTTCATCGGCACTGCCTTATTTGTATTTTACAGGCAAAATCCAATGCCTGCCGATGTTACAGCCAAAACAGTATTTCCTTACTTTATGATGACCAATTTGCCGGCAGGTGTAATTGGTTTTATTGTTGCAGCTTTAATAAGTGCGGCCATCTGCAGCTTAAGCGCCGATATCAATTCAAATGCGGCGGTTGGTATGGAAGATTATTATAAGAAATTCCGGCCCGGTAAAACCGACAGGCAAAATCTATACGCCAGTAAAATGATGGTGCTCCTGTCTTGCTTTTTCGCAATAGGCATGGGATATTTTTATTTAAAGTTCAGCAGCGGCGGAATCATTGACCTGATCTTTACCGTGTATGCCATATTCTCCGGTGGTATTGTAGGTATATTTTTGTTGGGTGTTTTTAGTGCAAGGGCAAACAGGCAAGGCATCAACATCGCCATTATCGCCTGTATTTTATTTACCGCCTGGGCTTTTTTAACCAGCACGCCCATTGGTATAAAAGATCCCAAACTACTGCTGGATTTAGGTAATTTTAATTTTACGCATCATAAATTAATGTTGGGCGTGTACAGCCATTTGGTGGTGATTGTTGTAGGGTATATAGCCAGTTTGTTCTATCCCAAACCCATGCTGCAGGACAATTTGCTGTACAGTAACTGGAAAGCAAACCGGAATAATTAAAAATGATTAAGAAAAACGAGAATATCTTTTTTGGGCCAGGCAGTAGTAATTCTGCTGGACTTCAGTGGCGTCGCACTCTTGTGCATTTTTTTCTTTGCCTGGCAAATTATTCACGCAAAGCCGCAAGGTGTTTAAGAACGCAAAGTTCTAATGCAAAACCTCGCAGCGCCTTTGCTCCTTTGCTCCTTTGTGCCTTCATGTCTTTGTGGTTCAACTCAGCGGCACAATTAAACACTGATAATCAATACAGCAAACCACTCAAAGAAGTTTTAAACGAGATCCAGAAAAAATACGGCGTGGCTATAAAGTTTGATGAAAAAATGGTTACCGGCAAAATGGTTACTTATGCTGAATGGAAATACAGGCCCGATGTGGAAGTGACACTGGAAAATATATTAATGCCATTTGAGCTTAAAGTGAAAAAGGAAGGGGATAAGAAATATAAACTCAGTGCGTATGAATATTACCGCTGGCAGCCGGCAGAAGGCTGGGCAGAACTTGACAGGATCGCAGCGCAATACAAAACAGTGGAAGAATGGGAAATAAGAAAGACTGCACTTAGATCATGTATTAAAGAAGCACTGCAGTTAACACATCTTCCTGCATCGCCCGCCAATAAGCCCATCATCACAGCAAAAAGAAATTATGATGGCTACACCGTAGAAAATATCGCCTTAGAAATTTTACCCGGCGTATGGATCAACGGCTCCTTATACAAACCCGAAAAGTACAAAGGGAAGATCCCGGTGATCTTAAATCCAGACGGGCATTGGGAAAAGCAACGCTACCGGGCCGATTGCCAGTACCGTTGTGCAGCCTTTGCAAAAATGGGCGCCATGGCATTTAGTTACGACCTGTTTGCCTGGGGCGAATCGATGCTCCAGTTCAAATATGAAGATCATCGCCGCAGTTTATCCATGACGATACAGGCATTGGGCAGTATTCGCATCCTGGATTATTTGCTGGCGCAAAAAGATGCTGATACCGGTCGTGTTGCAATCACGGGTGGCAGTGGTGCAGGAAGCCACTCCGTTTTAATGACCGCATTGGATGACCGGATAAAAGTATCGGCACCTGTTGCTGCCATCAGCTCTTATTTCTATGGCGGCTGCCCCTGCGAAAGCGGCATGGATATTCATGCTTGCGGCGGAAGAACAGATAACGTAGAGATCGCTGCCATGGCGGCTCCCAGGCCACAGTTGCTGATAAGTGATGGCGGAGACTGGACCGATAAGATGCCTGAGCATGATCTTCCTTACCTGCAAAAAATGTATAGCTGGTATGGAAAGAAGGACGATGTGCAGAATGTGCACTTACCAAACGATAAACATGATTTCGGCATCACTAAACGGGTTCCTTTGTATGAGTTCATGGCGAAATATCTACGGTTAAATATGAAGGCCATACAAAATGATTCGGGCAGCATTGATGAATCCAAGATCACGATCGAACCCGAACAGGCCATGTATGTTTTTGGTAACAAGGGAGAATTGCTTCCAGCCCATGCGATAAAAGGATTTGAAAACCTGGAGAAACTATTTGCCGGGGAGATACAAAAAGCAAGGACAAATCAACGCTATAAGATCGGCCTCATCGACCTGATGTTGCTGAAGCGCCAGAAATTAGGCGCTATTACATTAGCGGCCCAGTTAAAAGCCGATGGCGTAGAAGTGGATATGGGCGGATTAGGAACGAGGCCAACATTCGATAACCAATTACTTATTGATTCTGTACGCAACCGGTTTTTACAAACCGCCAAAGAGAACAATGTTGAGATATTCTCCCTGGCCATGACGGGTTACTATGCCCAGTCATTCTGTGGCCGGGAAGAATACAGGCGCAGTATTGAAGATTGCATCACCACCATGAAGCTCATGAATGTGAAAACGGCTTTCCTGCCCCTGGGTGTTCAATGCGACCTGAGGAAGAAGCCCGAAGTGAGGGATTCTGTTATCGCCAGGTTAAAAGTGGCGGGTAAAATGGCTGAACAGGCCGGCGTGGTCATCGGTATTGAAACGGCTTTATCGGCCAAAGAAGAAGTGCAGTTGCTGAAGGAGATCAACTCGCCTGCCATAAAGATCTATTTCAATTTTTCAAATCCCTTAAAAGAAGGAAGGGAGCTGGTGAGTGAATTAAAGATCCTGGGTAAGGACCGCATTTGTATGATACATGCCAGCAACAAAGACAGCGTGTGGTTACAGAACGATCCGCAGATCGATATGTACAAAGTAAAAAAATGCCTGGATGAAATGGGTTACAGCGGCTGGCTGGTGATAGAGCGCAGCCGCGATGCCAAGAAGGCTTCTGATACGAAGTATAATTATGGAGCCAATACGGCATACCTGAAGAGAATCTTTCAGTAAAAGAGTCGGTATTTATCCCGGCTGCGAATAGTAATATTTTCCATCTTTTTAGTAAATACCTACCTTGTCTGCCCCTGCTTATATAGGTAAATTGTACATTGTTAAAGCTATATAGCTATTCTTTTAGCGTTCTAATCATTAACGATGAAACGATTGCCCCAATGCCTCCTGGCGTTGTTACTGCTTATTAATTTTCCTGCATGGGGGGTGGATATTTTTGTGGCCGTTAATGGCTCTGACCTGAACGACGGGTCGAAGGAGAAACCGCTGGCAACCATCAGTGCTGCCTTGCGTAAAGCCAGGGAAATGCGGCGTTTGAATGAGGACGCCATCGTAAATGGGATACACATCATTGTAAAAGGGGGGGTATATAATTTGTACGAGCCATTGCTGATAAGACCAGAAGATGCCGGCACCACCTTAAATCCAACTTACATAGAAGCGGCCCCCGGCGAAACGCCGGTTTTAAGCGGAGGTTTTCAAATTCCAAACTGGAAAAAAACAATAGAAAAAATTGCAGGGCTGCCGGCTACTGCACAAGGCAAGGTTTGGGTGGCAGATGTACCGCTTAACGCAGGAAGATCGGCCGAATTCAGGCAGCTGTGGGTGAATGATAAAAAAGCGGTAAGAGCAAAAAGCATGAACGGTGATCTGATGGATCGTATTTTAAGCTGGAATAAAAAGGAACAAACCTGCTGGATACCAACGCCGAAAACGTTACCGGTGCAAAATGTGAACGGTGTTGAGATGTTCATTCACCAATGGTGGGCCATTGCTGTTCTTCGTATAAAAAAAATGGAAACAAGCGGCGACAGTACGAAACTGTTTTTTCATCAACCTGAAAGTAAGATACAAAGTGAACATCCCTGGCCGGCTCCCTGGATCAGTAAAGAGACCGGTAACTCTGCTTTTTACCTGGCCAACGCCATCCAGTTTTTAGATGAGCCCGGTGAATGGTATTTAGACATTGCTGCCCATAAAATTTATTACTGGCCAAGGCTGAATGAAAATATGCCGGCTGCCCATGTTGTTGCGCCTTCATTGGAAACGCTTGTAAAAATTGAAGGAACGGCTGACAATCCTGTAAGCAATATCTATATCAAAGGCATTTCCTTTCATCACACGGGATGGTTACGGCCATCGCAGCAAGGCCATGTACCGCACCAGGAAGGTATGTATATGACGGAAGCTTACCGGTTAAAGCCTGCAGGCACAAAAGATAAACCAACATTGGATAACCAGGCATGGATTGGCCGGCCGGCAGCCGCGGTAGAAATAAATTTTGCTGACAAAACCGGGTTTGAAAATTGCCGCTTTGAACACCTGGCTTCAACCGGAATAGACTATAATAAAGCAGCGCATGATAATTTCATCCGGGGAAATTTATTTAAGGATATCGGCGGTACGGCCATACTTGCAGGAGTATATTCAGATGCAGCAACAGAAATTCACCTTCCCTATGATCCAAAAGATGAACGGGAAGTATGTGATAAAATGATCATCAGCAATAACCTGGTAACAGATGCAACCAATGAAGACTGGAGTTGTGTGGGCATAGGTCTGGGCTATACTAAAAATTCACTTGTTGAACATAACGAAGTGGAAAACGTTTCCTACAGTGGCATCAGCATGGGCTGGGGCTGGAGTCTGGCTGCAAATGCAATGAAGAATAACAGCATTACTAAAAATAAGATTCACCATTACGGTAAACATAACTACGATTGCAGCGGTATTTACACCTTAAGCGCACAACCCAATTCTTTTATCACTGGTAATTATATCGACAGCATTTACAAAGCGCCTTATGCCCATCTGCCTTCTCATTGGTTTTATATATATACAGATGAGGGATCTTCTTATTTCACAGTGAAGAATAACTGGACCCCATCTAAAAAATATCTACAGAATGCCAATGGTCCGGGTAATGAGTGGAGTAACAATGGGCCGCTTGAGAGTGAGATCATTAAACAAACCGCCGGGCTGCAGGCAGCTTATCAATGGCTGATAAAAGAAAAAACAGCGTATAAGCGATCATTGCCCATCAATGAAGAACATCCGGAAGTAATTGAACTGGTGGTAAAGGCCGGTAAGAAACTGGATATGCCTAGGCTTAAACAATTGCTGTCAAGAAATGGTATTGACAGCAATGCTGTTTATCAATGGCAGGATCATTATGTGATCTTCGATAAGATCCAGGATGTTGGAGTGATGCAGGAACGGCTGCAAAACAATTTTCCCGAAGCAGAAGTGAAAGTGTATCACGATCTGTTTTATGAGTACAGTAAGAAGAAACACTGCCCGGATAAAACCACTCCCAAAGAATGGGAGCATATCATTTTAACTGCCAACCTGGTAGCTGATAAGAAACTGCAGCAGGAATACCTGGACTACCATACTACACAGTTTGAAAAATGGCCGGATATTGCCCGGGGTTTTTGTAACGCCAACTTTCAGCAGTTGCTGCTGTTCAGAAATGGACGACAGCTGATCTTGATCATCAGTATTCCCAAAGGAGAAAGCCTGGATAAATTGAATCCAAAAACAACAGAGAATAATCCAATGATGATCGAATGGAATAAAAGAATGGGTAAATACCAGGAAGGTATTGAAGGAGCCAAAAAAGGCGAAACCTGGGTTTTCTTAAAAAAGTAATAACACAAAAAATATGTTGAATATCGGAATAGTAGGATTAGGTGAAGGCCGTAGTACCATGAGTGCTGCTTTGCAAAGTAAAAAGTTAACGCTCAAAACTGTTTGCGATGCTAACGAAGAAGTATGCAAACAACGTTGTAAAGAATTTGATTTTAACAATTATACTGTTAAGTATGAAGACATGCTCAATGATACCGGGATCGACATCATCGCCATTTACACACCCGATCATTTACATGCCGAACACATTAAACAGGCATTGTTACATAACAAACATGTGGTTTGCACCAAACCTTTTATTGACGACCTGGGCAAAGCGAATGAGTTGATTGATTTGCAGAAGAAAAGCGGTAAGAAGGTTTTTGTAGGCCAAAGCTCAAGATTCTTTGAACCCTATAAAAGGCAGCGTAAAGATTATGAAGATGGTATAATCGGCGAACTCATCACCATCGAAAGCCATTACAACGCCGATCATCGTTGGTTCCTGGAAAAGAAATGGGCATTGGAACCTTCATTCAAATGGTTGTATGGCGGCCTGAGTCACCCGGTGGATTTTATAAGATATTACCTGCCTGATATAGAAGAAGTGATGGGTTATGGCATGATCAGCAGCAATGGTAAAACAGCAGGGTTAAAGAATGAAGATACTATGCACTTTATTTTTAAAGCGGCCGATGGAAGGATCGCAAGAGTGAGTGGCAGTTACACCGGGCCAACACAGCCCACCCAAAGAGACAGCGGTATGAGCTGTGTATTAAGGGGTGCCCTCGGAGCAAGCCAGGCCGATTACCACGATCTGCGTTATGCTGTTACCACAAAAGAAGGCGAAGAAAAGATCATTATCTGGGGAGATGCTGCACTGAAACACTATTTCCGGTTTGAAGGACAAAGCCATCATGCAGGCGAATACCAGAATTACCTGGAATATTTTGTTGATTCCATTGAACAGGATTTTACGGCCTACCCCGATATGAAAGAAGGCATCGGCACTGTGGTATTGCTTCAGGCAATGGATAAAAGCCTGCAAACAGGAATGCCGGTTAAAGTGAAAGACATTCTAAATGAGTATGGCTTATGAACAGTATCTATGATAAGTTAACGTCATTGGATTTTATTATTGTTGCCATTTACCTGGCGATACTCCTGGTGATTGGCTACGTGGTTAGTTTTAAACAAAGCAAAAAGAACGAAACACTTTTCCTTGCCAATAATTCCCTCAACTGGTACAATATCGGGTTTAACATGTGGGGCACCAATGTTGGCCCATCCTCTTTACTGGCCTTTGCCAGCATTGGGTATGCCACCGGTATAGTAGCCGGTAATTTTGAGTGGTATGCTTTTTTGTTCCTGTTATTACTTGCGATGGTTTTTGCACCAAAGTATATCGCTTCAAAAGTATCTACCATGCCGGAATACATGGGCAAACGATACGGAGACAGTACACAAACTATTTTAGCCTGGTATGCACTGGTAAAAATCCTGGTAAGTTGGCTTTCGCTCGGATTATTCAGCGGTGGTGTATTGGTCAGGCAGATTTTAGGAATACCTATGTGGCAAAGCGTAACCGTGCTGGTGATCTTTGCCGGCATCTTTACGTTTGCCGGGGGCTTAAAAGCCATTGCGAAAGTGAATGTGTTCCAGATGATCTTACTCATCGTTGTTTCACTCACCTTATCTTACCTGGGCCTGAAAAAGATCGGCGGTATTGATGCATTGCTAACTAATACACCCGGCCATTTCTGGAACCTGGTAAAACCCGCAAACGACAGCAGCTACCCCTGGCCCGCTATGTTGTTGGGTTACCCGGTGGCGGCTGTTGCTTTCTTTTGCACCGACCAGTCGATGGTACAAAGCGTACTGGGCGCAAAAAATCTGGAGCAGGGACAATTGGGTGTGAATTTTATCGGCTGGTTAAAGGTGCTGGCATTACCACTGTTTATCTTACCGGGTATCATTTGTTATGTACTGTATCCTGAACTCGGAAAAGATTCTGACCTGGCTTACATGACGATGGTGACCAATTTATTTCCCAGCGGCATGAATGGGTTGGTCATTTGTGTATTGATCGCTGTATTGGTTGGAACCATCGGCTCTTCGCTCAATGCACTCAGTACCGTGTTCACCAATGATATCTATGTAAAGAAAATGAATCCTGCTGCAACGGTTAAAGAACAGATCAAAGTTGGCCGCATCACCATCGCAGTAGGTTGTTTGTTTGCCATACTGATGGCTGTTGCCATTGATAATATCAAAGGACAGAACCTGTTCAATATTTTCCAGGCGGTACTTGGTTTTTTGGCACCGTCATTAGCGGTGGTGTTCTTATTAAGTGTGTTCTGGAAACGCACCACAAAAAAAGCAGTGAATGGGATACTTTCCTGGGGTTCCGCATTCAGCCTGTCGGTTGGTGTTCTGTACCTCTGGGTATTTCCCGCAGACGAGTATAAAGCCTGGCCGCATTTTATGCTATTGTCATTTTACATTTTCGCAACGTTGTTTGTAGCAGCAGTTCTTATTTCAATCACAGACAGTAACCCGCAAACAAATTTTGTAAGCGAAACAAACGTACCCAAAACCAGCAAACGGGTAAAAATATTGTTTGCCCTACTCGGGCTGGTAATTTTATGTTTATACTTCATTTTCAACTTTCATTAATTATGGATGCATTTTTTTCTTTTGTAACCAACTGCATTGCTACTATTAAACATCGTTGCGTCGCACCCTTGTACAGTTCTAATTCTGGGCAGCAAAACTACTATGCAACTGCTGATGATTCAAAAACTCATTTGCAGGATCAGGGCTCCAAGCCCCTGCTTTGGAGGAGTTTGGGGAGGTTTTTTGTGTGCTTATATGTCTTTGTATTTATGTTGCAGACAATAAATGCTCAGCAACCAAAAAAACAGCGATGGGGAGGACACGGCCCGCAGGACACCTGGATATGGTATCCCGGCGACTATGAGATATGGCTGAGTAATCAAATGCAAAACCGCCGTACAGACAGGGGCACTTTCTTCCCTGTTTTCTGGAAAGTGGATAGTCATTACCCGTTAATTGATTTTCATAAAGAGTTCTACCTGCTGAAACCCGAAGAAGTAGATATTTATGCAGAAGGAACATACAATGTGAAAATAGACGGACACCCTCTTGAGGGAATGCCAAAAAAGATCACGGTTCCTGCCGGTAAGCATAAAATAAATATCAAAGTGTTTAACCAGGCGGTGGTGCCGGCTATTTATGTATCCGGTGAAACCATTTTTTCTGATGCCAGCTGGTTGGTAACATTTGAAGACAAAGAGTGGATCGATGAAACAGGAAAGACATCAGACATTTCTGCTACCAAATGGCTGAATGCCGGAAGCTGGAATTTTAATGAACCAACAAAATTGCCGTCACAATTTAAATTGCCTGTAACGCCTCAAAGCGCCGTAAACGTTACCAAAAATGGCAAGGCCCAACTGCTGGATTTCGGGAAAGAGACATTTGGATTCATTAAGCTTCATGGTATAAAGGGCAAAGGCAATATCACTTTATATTATGGCGAAAGCAAAGAAGAAGCATTAAGCGAAAAGGGAGCGGTAACGCTCGACAGGCTTTCTTTTCAAAACAGTGCAAAGAAAGACTCGGTAATGCCTCTGTCAAAAGCTTTCCGGTATGTAAATATGGTGACAGACGAAACGATCCAGGTTGATTCGGTATCTATGTTATTTGAACATGCGGCCAGGAGGGGAAATGATTTCTTTAAATGCTCAGATGATGAGATCAATAAAATATATGAAGTAGCTAAGTATACGTTCAGGTTAAATTCACGGGAGTTTTTTATTGATGGTATTAAACGTGACCGCTGGGTGTGGAGCGGCGATGCTTATCAAAGCTATCTTATGAACTATTATCTTGATTTTGATAATGAGACTGTAAAAAGAACCCTGCTGGCTTTGCGTGGTAAAGACCCCGTAACAGGTCATATCAACACCATCATGGATTATACGTTTTACTGGTTCCTCGGTATTTATGATTATTATCTCTACACAGGGGATAAAACATTCATCACTCAATTCTATCCACGCATGCAAAGCCTGATGGAGTATTGCCTGGGCAGAAGGAATAAGGACGGCTTAATGGAAGGCCTGCCCGGCGACTGGGTATTTATTGACTGGGCCGATAAGCTGAGCAAAAAAGGCGAAGTGAGTTTTGAACAGCTGTTGTTGTGCCGCAGCCTGGAAACAATGGCTTTGTGTGCCGGTATTGCGAAGGATAGTGAGGGAGTAGTAAAATACAGGCAGATATCGGATGATCTGAAAAGGAAATTATTTGAAATTTACTGGAACAACAGCAAGCAGGCATTGGTGCACAGCCGTGTTGATGGAAAGCAAACAGAAAATGTTACACGTTATGCCAACATGTTTTCCATCTTTTTTGATTACTTTAATGAGACGCAGAAACAGGCGGTTAAAAGATCTGTGCTGTTGAATGATAATATCCAAAAGATCACTACGCCTTATATGCGGTTTTACGAACTGGAAGCTTTATGTGCCATGGGCGAGCAGAATTATGTATTGAAGGAAATGAAAGATTATTGGGGTGGTATGCTGAAACTCGGTGCAACATCATTTTGGGAGGAATATAATCCATCAAAAAAGGGTGCCGAGCACCTTGCCATGTATGGAAGGGAATTTGGCAAAAGCCTTTGCCATGCATGGGGGGCCAGTCCCATTTATTTGTTGGGTAAATATTATATGGGTGTAAAGCCAACATCTCCCGGTTATGCCACATACCTGGTTGAACCAAATTTGGGAGGGCTTGAGTGGCTGGAAGGCCGTGTGTCAACACCCGGCGGTGACATCGGAATAAGGTATGGCACAAACGAGCTGATGGTTACCAGCGCAGTGGGAATTGGTACATTACGCTTTAGAAGCAGTACCGTTCCGGTATGCGAAACCACACCGATCGAAAGCAAAGGAGATAATTTATATGAGCTTACCATGCAGCCCTATAAAAATTATAAGGTAAAGTACCAGGCTGTTAAATGAATTGAAAAATAACATCGCTTTTAAAATACGGGGAACACAGAAATTATGAAATTGAAAAAACTTGTCTTGCTTATTTTAAGTGTTTCGGTGGCACAAACCGCATTGCCGCAAAGCGGCTTGGTAAACACCAATGCCAGCCCGCATGCAAAGCTCACCAGTGTGGGCATGAGTGATGTGCAGTGGACAAATGGCTTTTGGGCCGAACGCTTTGCCGTATGCCGCGATGCCATGGTGCCCCAGCTTTGGAAGATTTATACCAGCGATACGATCTGCTATTCCTATAAGAACTTTAAAGTGGCGGCAGGAATTGATACTGGGCGTTTTCGCGGGCCATCCTTTCACGACGGCGATTTTTATAAAACCCTGGAAGCCGTGGCGGCGATGTATGCCGCAACAAAGGATAAAAAACTGGATGCCATGATGGATGAAGCCATTGCAGTGATTGGTAAAGCGCAAAAGGCAGACGGGTATATTTATACCAAGAATATCATTGAGCAAAAGAAGAGCGGCCAGGAAAAAATGTTCGACGACAAGCTGAGTTTTGAAGCATACAATTTCGGCCACCTGATGACGGCTGCCTGTGTGCATCACCGGGCCACCGGTAAAACAAACCTGCTGGCCATTGCAAAGAAAGCAGCCGATTTTTTAATCGGTTTTTATAATACGGCTTCGGCAGAACAGGCAAGGAATGCCATTTGTCCTTCGCATTATATGGGGCTGATAGAATTATACCGCAGCACCAAGGAGAACAAATACTTAACGCTGGTGAATAAACTGATCGATATAAGAGGAACTGTGGAAGGAACCGATGATAACAGCGACCGGGAGCCGTTCAGGAATATGGATAAGATCGTAGGCCATGCAGTACGGGCCAATTATTTAATGGCAGGCGTTGCCGATGTGTATGCAGAAACCGGGGATACTACTTTATTAACCACATTAAATAAGTTGTGGGATAATGTGATCAATACCAAAATGTATGTTACCGGAGGCTGTGGTGCATTATACGATGGCGTAAGCGTGGACGGGATAAGTTATAAACCCGATACGGTGCAGAAGGTACACCAGAGTTATGGACGGGATTTTCAATTGCCCAATTTCAGCGCACACAATGAAACCTGCGCCAATATTGGTAACGTATTGTGGAACTGGCGTATGTTTCTGTTGACCGGCGAATCAAAATATGCGGATATTGTTGAGTTGGCATTATACAACAGTGTACTCAGCGGCATCAGCATGGACGGTACAAAATTCTTTTATACCAATCCGCTGGCCGCATCAAAAGAGTATCCCTATCATTTGCGCTGGGAAGGCGGCAGGGTGCCATATATCAGTAAATCTAACTGCTGTCCGCCCAATACCGTACGTACCATTGCAGAAGTGAGTGATTATATGTACAGCATTGGTGAAAAAGGGTTGTATATAAATTTGTATGGTGGAAGCAGGCTGAACACCGAACTGCACGATGGTTCAAAATTAAAACTGGAACAAACCAGCAACTATCCCTGGGATGGGAAGATACTGGTGACCATTAAAGAAGCTACGGAAAACCCGGAGAATATTTTTTTACGGATACCGGGCTGGTGTAAAAGCTATAGTTTGAAGATCAATAATCATTTTCCTAAAGTGAGAGATATGGAAAATGGCTATGTAATTGCCGGAAGAAAATGGAATGCAGGCGATAAGATAGAACTGGTATTGAATATGCCCGCAACGTTGCTCGAATCAAACCCATTGGTTGAAGAAACAAAGAACCAGGTAACGGTAAAAAGAGGACCGGTTGTGTACTGCCTGGAATCAGCCGATCTGCCAAATGCCAATGTGTTTGATGTGGTCATTCCTGCCAATATAGAATTCCAGGCCCAGCCAATGAAAATAGACGGCGGCAATGTGATGTCATTAACAGGCGAAGCAAAAATACTGCAGCCAACGAATTGGAGGAACACACTGTATAAAGAAGTAAATACAAATTATAGACCGGTAAAAATAAAGCTGGTTCCATACTATGCCTGGGCAAACAGGGGAAAAACGGATATGACAGTATGGATGCCATTGATGAGGGTACCTTAGCATGATGAATGAATTAAATTGTTAACTAAAAATAATCAGGCTCTAAAGCCCCTCTCTCCTGAGCTTGTCGAAGGATGGTGAGGGGTTGGGGTGAGGTCAGATGGAAAGGATAACAGCAACATATTTTATCGAAACGCCTTTTGCTCCCGAAGCGGCAGCAGAAGTGCTGGCAGGAGAACAATCATCCGGGACCTTTGTAGCCGTGCCGGGCGAAACAGCCGAATTAAAAGAACGTTTTGCAGCAAGGGTAGAATCTGTAGAGCACCTGGAAACTGTTACTGAACCTGCCATTCCCGGGGCAACAAGTGCTGCCGGGAAATACAATAGAGCAATTGTGAAAGTGAGTTGGAGTATCGAAAACGTTGGTTACAACCTGCCTGTACTGGTCTCCACCCTGCAGGGAAATTTGTACGAGATCAAACAATTCACGGGGCTAAAACTGATGGACATCGAATTGCCTGTATCGTTTGGCGATCAGTATAAAGGCCCGGCATTTGGTATTGAAGGATGCAGGAAACTGACAAATGTGAATGACCGGCCGTTGATAGGAACAATCATCAAACCAAGCATCGGCTTATCACCAGAACAAACAGCAGCCATTGTAAAAACACTGGCAGAAGCCGGTATTGATTTTATAAAAGATGATGAACTGCTGTCGTCATCTGCCAACTCCAGTTTTAATGACCGGGTGGATGCAGTTATGAATATTATTAATCATCATGCTGATAAAACCGGTAAGAAAATAATGTTCGCCTTTAACCTCAGCGGCGAAATTGATGAAATGCTGCAGCGCTACGAAAAGATACTGAACAGCGGCGGTACCTGTGCCATGATCAGCATCAACAGTGTGGGTTTGTCTGCCACAAAAAAGATATGTGATCAGGATCAACTGGCTATTCACGGTCACCGTAATGGCTGGGGTATGTTAGCGAGGCACCCGTTGCTGGGTATTGATTTCAGGGCTTATCAAAAAATATGGCGGTTGGCAGGAGTTGATCAATTGCATGTAAATGGCATTCAGAATAAATTCTGGGAAAGCGATGACAGTGTGGTGAGTTCAATAGAAGCTTGTCTTGCGCCTATGTATCATCATAAAAAAGTTTTGCCGGTGGTTTCATCCGGTCAATGGGGCGGGCAGGCTTTTGAAACCTATCGTCGTACAAAAACAGTCAACCTGCTATACATGGCCGGCGGGGGAATCATGGCACACCCGATGGGTGCAGCGGCTGGTGTAACAGCCTTGCAGCAGGCATGGAAGGCCGCGGTGGATGGGGTGAGTTTGGAGGAAGCAGCAAATCGGTATCCCGAGTTTAAAAGATCAGTAGAGAAATTCAGTCCCCTAAATTCCCTCAAGGGGGACTTTGGAACCCGCTAACAAATCAGGCTTTATTAATTTGAAAGGAAACAAAGAAATATTACTTGCTTTTTACGGGGATGATTTCACCGGTAGTACTGATGCCCTGGAATTTATTTGCAGGGCCGGCGCAAAAGCAGTTTTGTTCATTGAACCGCCAACTGCAGAACAATTAAAACAGTATCCTGACCTGGATGCTTATGGGGTGGCCGGTAAAACCCGTTCCATACCAGCAGCAGAAATGGAGAATATATTGTTGCCTGCATTTGAAAAAATAAAAGATACAGGAGCCAGGCATGTGCATTACAAGGTTTGCTCTACGTTCGATTCATCTGCAACTATTGGCAGCATTGGCAAAGCGATCGATTGCGGGGCAACAGTGTTTAAAAATAAAACGATCCCGGTACTGGGCGGTATGCCGGCATTGGGCCGATACTGCGTATTTGGAAACCTGTTTGCAAGAATGGGTACAGGCGACGAAGGGAAAGTTTATCGTTTAGACAGGCATCCTTCTATGAGCAGGCACCCGGTAACACCCGCAGATGAAAGTGACCTGCGTTTGCATCTTGGCAGGCAAACCAATAAGAAGATCGGGTTGATTGATATTATCGAATTGAAAAAAAAGGCTGCTGAGATCAGCAGCGAAGCCGGAGTTGTTTTACTGGATGCTTTAAATGAACCGCATTTGTTGAAGATCGGTGAGTGGCTTTGTATGCAGGCTAAACAGCATATTCAGTTTTCAGTTGGGTCATCGGGGATAGAACTGGCTTTGGGAAAATACTGGAATGAAAGCAGGCAACTGGTGCCTGTTGGCGAATGGCCGCATCCCGGGAAAGCAAGCCCTTTACTGGTGGTTTCAGGAAGCTGCTCGCCGGTTACCGCAATGCAGATCGCTTATGCAAAAAAGGCCGGTTTTGAAGAAGTGATCACTAACGCAGTGAAAACCTGCAGCGATGAAACAACAGATGAAGTTGCCATGAATAAGGTAAATGAATTATTGAAGCAACAAAAGAATGTGATCGTTCATACAGGAGAAAAACAAACAGCGAATTTGTCTTCTGAAAAATTAGGAAAGGCGCTGGGCCATATTGCAAAAACCTCTGCAGAAAATGCATGGGTGAAACGTATCGTAATTGCGGGGGGCGATACCAGCAGTTATGCCGCCCGTGCGATGGATATTGAAGCAGTAGAGATGACTGCGCCGATAGTTATTGGAGCTCCATTGTGTAAAGTGATTTCAAAAAATGAAAGGATTAGTGGCCTGGAAGTAAACTTCAAAGGGGGCCAAGTTGGAAGTGAGAATTATTTTGAGATGCTGCTTAATGGTTCTGTTTAATTGTTCAGCAATGATATCAGGTACAAGAGTGCGACGCCACTGAAGCTGACAGGAGTATTACAGCCTGGCCCCGAAATAATCGGGACAGGCAAAAAAATAAAAAAAGTGAATAAAAATATGGCACAAAAGACTTTAGCACTCATTCACACTTCTGCAACACTGGTTCCGGTATTTGCAGAATTGTGCGGCAAATATTTGCCCAACGTAAAAGTGTTCAATATTGTAGATGACAGCCTGATTAAAAACACCATTGCCGGCGGTGGGTTAACAGCTTCCACATCAAAGCGTGTGGCAAACTATGCAGGATCTGCCGAAGAAGCCGGGGCTGATTTTATTTTATACACCTGCTCATCCATCGGGCCTGCGGTAGAAGTAGCCGCAGCATTAACTGCTGTGCCGGTATTACGAGTAGATCAACCCATGGCCGACAAAGCCGTTCAAACCGGGAAACGAATTGGTGTGATCGCCACCTTATCAACAACCCTTGAGCCAACAAGCGACCTGGTAAGACGAAGAGCCATCGTTGCCGGGAAAGATATTGAATTGAAGGCTGTTTTGTGCGAAGGAGCATTTGATGCACTGATGAACGGCGATGCTGCCACACACGATAAAAAAGTAGGCGATGCATTAAAGCAACTGGTTAACGAAGTGGATGTAATTGTATTGGCACAGGCGTCCATGGGCAGGGTGGTGGATACGTTGGATGAAGCGGATAAAAAGATACCGATTTTAGCAAGTCCAGCAATTGCTATTCAGCACCTGGCAGAAATACTGAAATGAAGAAGTTAAACAAAATATTTTTATTGGTTAGCAGCATTGCTGCTATTGGTTTACTGATTGGAATTGCTTTGCAAGAGCCGCAGATATATAAACCATTGGCATTGGTAACGGCAATCAGTTTAGCAATTGGCTTTGCCGCTGTGCCTTCACTAAAAGGTTACCAATACACTGCCTGGATCATCAGTGCAGTGGTAGCCGGTATGCTTTTTCCCGAAGCATTTAAAAGCTGGGGCGGCGTAAATCTCAGGGACAAAACGTTGATACTCGTCAT
>DAOLIP010000016.1:0-48012 GCA_035328475.1 Ferruginibacter sp. | reverse complement strand
GGTTGTTGTTTCAGCACATGACCGATGATGGCCCAGTTCACCAGGTCTTTTGAATGAAGGATGGGAAGGCCCGGCGCATGATTAAAGCTGGAAGAGATCATATAATAATCATCTCCTACTCTTATTGCATCGGGATCGGAATAATCTGCATCCACCACAGGGTTTTTGTACGTGCCGTTCCCATTATCGGCAACCCATACTTTGGAAACATAGTTCTGCTGTGCAGTTACCCATCCAGAAGCGTTGCATAACAGGATGGTAAGTATCATTCGTTTGAATATCATCACAGGTCAATTATCTTTTTCTGGTTAGCACTTTCAAAACATTTTTCAATGATATAGATCACGTTGCGTCCGTCTTCTGCCGTTACCGGAAGCGGCGCTCCGTTTCGCAATGCATCATGAAGCAACCGGTAGTATTCTTTATAGTCGCCCCTTTCTGTTGGTATCTTTTTGCGAACCGTTTCGCCATTGATGGTTGTATGCAGCAATCCCTGTTCTGCTTCCGGTTCCAAACCCCAATCGGCAATACCGGGAGAAGTATAGAGTTTCAATGCATTCTCCTGCACATCTCCTCTTGATTTCAGGAATGAACCTTTACTGCCATGTATTACATAAGAAGGGATTGGCTCCTTAACCAGATATCCAGATTTCAACCGTACCCGCAGCCTGTTGTACAGCAATATGATCTCCATATAATCATCCACTTTACTGATGGGCCGCAGGGCAGTGATATCTGCAAATACAGAAGCCGGCATTCCAAACAACTGCAGCGCCTGGTCGATCAGATGCGGACCAAGATCATAAAAGATGCCGGCACCAGGGCCGGGTGTTTCCTTATGCAGTTTGTAACTGAGATTCTCGTCATAGCGGTCGAAATGAATTTCTGCTTCTACCACATCTCCTAATAATTTTTCTTCCACTACTTTCCGTACGGTTCTGAAATCGCTGTCCCAGCGCCGGTTCTGGTAAACCGAGATCATTTTGTTCTTTTCTTTCGCCAAGGCCATCAGTTCATCGCACTCTGCCACATTATTGCAAAAAGGTTTTTCCACTACAATATGCTTACCGGCAAGCAGTGCTTTTTTTGCATAGTCGAAATGAGTGTAGTTGGGCGTATTGATGATCATCAGTTCAATAGTATCATCGGCCATCAGTTCGTCGATGGTTGCATAGCTGATCACCCCGGGATATTTTTCCGCTATCTCTTTTTTACTCCGTTCGCAGGCTGCATATAATTCATACCCTTCGTGCCCGTGAATGAAAGGCGCATGAAACAGTTTGCCCGACATTCCGTAAGAACAGATCCCTGTTTTTATTTTACTCATGGTAGTTTATTTAGTCTGCGTAAAGTAGCGCAAAAAATCATGCACCTTATACTTCTTTGCTTCTTCGTCTGTTAATTGCTTCGACCAGCTTACCCTCTTTACCGGATCAGCAGAAGGGCCATAATTCTTATACTCGGCATAACGGGTTGTTTTATAGTTATCGGTATTGTTCCAGTTACTCCATCCTTCGGGTTTTATATGTTCGCCGATAAAGCACCGGATATAAACCACCGCTGCAGTGGGTCGCCAGGGACGGCCCAGGGAAACATTGTGCAGGGAGGTATCGCCGGTGAGCACACAATCATTGAACACATAACCCCAATCCTTATCAGCCGGGGTGGAAGCTGCCGTTACATGCGAATTCTTTTTGCTGTGGATATGGCACTGCTCGAACCAAACCGTGGCTGAGCCAAAAATAAAATCGGTAGTTCCTTCTATATAGCATTGCTGGTAATACTGCCGGCTTGTTGCACTGTTGGTGAACAGTACATCCTGGTTGCCGATGAAGCGGCAGTTATTGAACATGGCTTTATCGCCATCAGATTCAACCGCCACAGCCTGGCCTGCTGAAAAGCCGGCATCGTTTTGAAACGTGATGTTACTGGCGGTGAAATTATCTGCCAGTATCTTAAAGCTCCAGGAGGTACGGGTATTGATCGTATCTCCTTTGGGAGAAGGTTTACCCGTATGATCATCGTAGGTAAGAATGGTGGTGAATTTATTCGCTCCCACCAGTGTAACAAAATTCTTGGTTGAGTCAAGGAACAGTTTCTCTTTATAAATACCTTCGCCGATAATAATGGTTATGGGTTTTTTGTTATGATAAGGAATGGCATTCAATGCTTCCTGTACCGTTTTATAATCACCGCTGCCGTCTTGTGCCACCGTTTTTTGAATACGCTGTGCCATCGATTGTACTGTTACCAGGATAAGAAATACTGAAGCTGTTCTTTTCATGTTCACTTTATTTAAAAGGTATGGGGGTTACCAGATCCATTTCTTTCAGCCAGGCTTCCAGCAGGTTCAGCCACAGGTCGGTGGAGCCGGGGTTTTCATCCATGCGTATCCCATGCCCGCCTTTCGGGAAAATATGAATACTTGCATTTACTTTTTTATCCAGCAGGGCCTGGTACAACTGAACGCTGTTACGAACACTCACCGTACTGTCGTTCAACGCATGCACAATGAACGTGGGAGGCGTTGACGAAGACACCTGCAGTTCGTTGGAATACCGTTCGATCATTTCCTTGGTACTGTCGGCGGCTATAAAATATTTTTTGCTGCCGGGATGTGCATACCTGCCCATGGTTACCACGGGAGAAAGCAATACCATAAAATCGGGTTTGAAACTCATCGTATCCAGCAGATCTTTAATGGCAGATACATCATCAAAGTGAGTGGCCAGCGTGGTAGCCACATGCCCGCCGGCAGAAGTTCCCATCGCACCCACTTTATTTGTTTTGATATTCCACTTCGCCGCATTGGCCCGGATGATACGCATGGCTCTTTGTGCATCCTGTAGCGGTGCCAGTTGCCGTTGCTGCAGATCGATTTGATGCGGCAAACGGTATAACAATACAAAAGCATTCACGCCAATGGTATTATACCATTTGGCAATATTGAAACCGTTGTATAAATAAGATAACCGTTCATAACCTCCCCCGGGGCAGATCAATACAGCCGATCCGTTGTTCTCGGATTTAGGTACCACAAAGCAATACATACCCGGTGTGCCTACCCGCCATACCCGGTCGTTGAACAAACTGTCTGTTACAATCTTGCCGTTGAAATTAGGTTTCTTCCCTTCGGGCCACAAGGGTATAAATGACTGCGCCGCTGCAGAGACTGAACTGATGAATACAATTATGAATATATATATCCTCACTATTAATTTTTTATAGCCGGCCATTCAAATGGTTTTGTTCTTATCTGTTGAAACCAATCCGGCGCAGGAGTACTTACCACACTGGTTGCAGCAAAAATAATTTCAAGTGCATATTCCTTTGCCTCTTTATCGGTCAATTGTTTTGCCCAGGCCACCCGTTTGCTGAAGTCTGCTCCATTTCCGGTATTCTTATACTCTGCATAGTAAGCTGTTTTTTCATTTTCCGGGTTACTCCAGTTGTTCCATCCTTCGGGAGCCATTGCTTTTGGCAGTTCACAACGAATAAATGCCGTTTTTGCATGGGCACGCCAGGGCCTGCCCAGGTATAGTTTGTTCACATTGGAATCGGCCTGTATCTTACAATCAAGAAAAACATAGCCGAATTTCTTTCCGGCGGTAGTACTGGCGGCGGTAATGAAGGAATTTGATTTTGCCCGGATGGTACAGTTTTGGAAAACGGCCGTGGCCGGTCCGAAAATAAAATCAGTTGTTCCTTCGATGAAACAGTTGAGAAAGTATTGTCTTGAATGCTCTCCTCCTGTGTAGATCGTATCCTGGTTGCCCAGGAAACGGCAGTTCTTAAATACGGCTTTATCTGCATCCACATACAAAGCCAGGGCCTGGCCAACCTGACCGGCAGAATTCTGGAATGTTATATTCTCTGCCACGAAACGGTTGCCTGAAATTTTCGCAGTGAATGAAGTGAATGTATTCAATTTTCCCCTGCCGGAATAATCATTGAAGGTGATGATGGTCTTCTCCACGCTTTCACCAATGAATGCAACATCCGTATTGTTCGCCGGTAATTCAATTTTTTCATTGTAGGTACCATTCTTAATATACAGGGTAATGGGCGCTAACGGGTACACCCGCATGGCATCGATGGCATCCTGTATGTATTTATAATCGCCGCTGCCATCCTTTGCCACGGTGAAAATATACTTGTACTGCTGGGGATTGCCGGTTTGGGCCGCCAGGTTTGTTACTGCAGCAAAGAGTACCGATCCAATAAAAAATATCTTCTTCAGCATCTGCTATTTACTAAACACTTTTTTAAGGAATCCATCAATGTATTTCATCGTCGGTTCAAACCAGGGGCTGAACAAACAAAAGTGATGAGGAGAATTGTCGAACTTCTGAACCTCTGTATAAATATTATTTGCATAAAGCACTTTAATATAGTCATTCCGGCCGGCATGCATACGATCTACCGAACTGTTGATGAACAAAGTGGGCACCGAGTTCTTTCCTGCCCAGGTGAGGGGCGAAGCCTGTTCCCACAAAGCAGGATCATCTTTCCGGGAAGCGCCAAACCAATTAGTGGCAGCAGATACCCGTTTACTATCATCGCCTTCTCCACTCTCCGGATGAACAAAAGAAAGCATACCGTCAATATCAACTACCGCCTGTACATTGCTGCTGTATGTTGATACGCAACCGGTTCCTTCAAAAAGCGAATTGCCATTGGTGTTTCCTGCCAGTGCAGCCAATTGTCCACCGGCAGAAAAACCGAGAACTGTGATCATATTTGTATCAACCGAATACTTTCCCGCATTTTCCTTCATCCACCGGATGGCTGCTTTTACATCATACACAGCAGCCGGGTATAATGCTTCGGTGGAAAGACGGTATTCCGGGGTGATGCACACATAACCAAGATCAGCAAGCTGCTGTGCCAATGGATGATGCTGTGTTCTGTTGCCGCTTCTCCATCCGCCTCCATGGATGATCACGATGGCCGTGCGTTTTGTTTTTACTTTTCCCTTAGGATAAAAGGCATCCAGTAAAAGCCGGCGATCTCCTATCCGGCAATAAACAATATCTTTCTTCTCACTGATCGTGGGTGGATGATATTCATCCACGAATTGTGTTTCGGGGTTTGATCTTTTGGAATTGCGGTAAGCGGCATTGGTATTGTAGGAAGTATCTGGTTTGCCGGTAAGGCCGGGCCATGATTGTGCCACGGCAGTACCGGTTACCAGGCAAGCAGCAAGTATGAGAATACCCCGTTTCATTTATTCTACTGTTTTGAGATGCTGTTTATATACACTTCAATATTTGAATAGTTCTTATCCAGTGTGAAGGCAGAAGCATCCGTTGCGTCATCCGGGCTTAATCCGTTCTTTCTTTCCCATTCGTCGGGCATGCCATCCTTATCCATATCGACAGGCGCAGGCATTGATGCCAATGCAGGCCATGCACTTATGGTAAGTTCATATGCCGTACCATGTGGAAAGCCGCCCTGCACATTGATGAACCCTCCTGTGCGGTTTCGTACGTCGTTGATAATTCTTTCATCGAGTGTATCTCTTTTGTAACTGGCGCCAACAGATCTTAAAACGGATCCATAGGCATCAACAGCCGTTTCTGTTTTAATGGGCATCGCCGGATAAGGCTTATCAAGTTTTGCAGTAAGCGCATCCGCTTCTGTTCCATTATTCATACTTACGCCCAGCCAGTTATTGGCAGTGAGCGCCGGCTGGTCGTCTATATAATTCCCGGCTACATAAAATTTACCGAAAGGAATGGCGGGAGGTTTTTTATAAGGATTTACAATCCTTGTCTTTGCATTGGCAGAAGTTGAAGGGCCGTATTTGTAATAGTTGTTCACGATATTATATGTGCCTCCTTCACCTGCATATACATTATTACCACCCCAGTTATAGATCACATTATTCCGGTAGTCGCAGTTTTCTTCCGGGGTATTTCGGATGCCGTCGAAACGGGGTGTACGGTTATTGCAATGGGCAAACAGGTTATGATGCGCCGATAGATGTTTACCGCCCCAGATGCCGCCAAAGCCGTGGTGCTCGTAATCTTTATCGCCTGTTTCAAAATGATAGGAGTAATTAAGCGGCTCGGAAATCAGATTCCATTGCAGTGTGGTACTGTCGCCGGCATAAATACTGAATACTTCATCGGTACTCCAGCTCATTGAACAATGATCGATGATGATATTTTTTTTTCGTACTCCGCCAAAAGCATCATCGCCCCCGTTGCCATCCACCATACCGCCGCGTTGGTACTTGTCGCCGAGGCGAAAACGGAGATAGCGGACAATGATATTATTGCCGCCCAGCAAAACAGAGTTATCGGCTAAGCAGATACCATCGCCCGGCGCTGTTTGCCCCGCAATGGTTACATCGCCTTTGATGGTAAGTTTTGTTTCGAGGTGAATGGTACCCGATACCGCAAAAACGATAATGCGTTTATCTTTTGCCTCTGCGGCTTCTCTAAAACTGCCAGGGCCCTTGTCGTTTAAGTTGAACACAATGAAAACCTTTCCTCCCCTGCCCCCGGTTGCGTATTTACCAAATCCTTCAGCCCCGGGGAAAGCAATTGCCGGTCCGTATGAATGAAAAGATGCTGTTGATCGTTTTTGACCGGTACAGGATACCAGTAACATGAGCAGCAGACTTTTCAGCAGAAGGGGCAGTTGTTTCATTTTTTATTTTCAACAAGTGTATCAAATAAAATAAGGCTGCAATTAAGCAGCCGTATTTTAAAAACAAAAACTAACATGAGAAAAAACTTAATAACCGGGGTTCTGCTGCAATTGCCCCTGGTAAGAGGCGATCATGGCCTGGTCGAAGGGATACAATTCGCTTTTACCCGGAACAAAGAATGATGCAAAGCCCTGCCACAATGGTTTGCCATCGATGGAACTGGCTGTTGTTAAATGTTGCGCCCAATCAACCCTTGTCCAGCCCGTTGTTGGTGAAGGAACCTGTGTAGGCCTCCAGAATGGCTGCGCTGTTAATGCCGTATTGGTCCCGGCATAGAACTGTATCTCTTCACCTGCGTTACGCCAGTAAATATATTGTGGTACATTATTGTATGGAGCTACCCGGTCACGGATCTGCTGGATCTTTGTTCTTGCTTCGGTAATTTTTGTTGCCAGCAGGTTCCAGCGAAGCAGGTCATAACGGCGAATGCCTTCATGCCCAAACTCCAGAAAACGTTCGTTTACGATCGCATCAAAAAAACCGGCCTTGGTAGTAGGCGTAACGCCAATGAGGCCTGTATTATTTCGGTAAGCCCTTCTTCTTACTTCTTCAAATGCAGCGATCGCAGCGGCATCCGGGGCTCCGTTAATTTCATTAACCGCTTCCGCATACATCAGCAACACGTCGGAGAAACGGATCATTGCCCAGTTGTAACCTACGTTCAGCACAGTGCCGGGCAATAAGGGAACCCTCCAATCGCGGCGGTATTTACCTGTATTCAGTTCACCCAGGCGACGTTGTGATTTGATATTTGTTGCAGAAGTTACCTGGTAATGCGTAACGGTAACATCTCTTCTTGTATCTACGGAATCAAATGCATAGAAATAATTTGGCAGCATGATGATGCCGCCGCCACCGGCGCCATAACGGGATGCATTACTCAGGTTTGGTCCATCGTAATTACCCATTCGGCTGTCGCTGTTTCCGTTGCCGCCACCGGCCCCTATTTCCCAGATGATCTCAGCAGATGGATCGTAAACAAATGAAGTAACATTCCTCCAGATGTTTTCATAATTGGGGTTGAGGGTATGCTGGTCTCTTCTTGCCATCAACTCTTCGCATTCCTGTTTGGCAATATTGTAATAATTAAGATAGTCAGCCCTTCTTTCCATACTGCCGTTCTGCCTTAATGAATAACCGCCGCGGAATAATGCCATTCTTGCCCGCAGTGCTTTGGCTACTGCTTTAGTGATGCGTTCGTTTCTTGGCCCGGCATCAGTTCGCCAGGGCAGCAGGTCTTTGGCAACAGCCAGGTCGGCAATCAGTTTATCATAAACAGAATCCCTGTTTGACTTTGGTATAAATAAATTGGTTTGCTGGTAAGAAGGGATCATGGGTGCCGGTACATCGCCCCAGTTAAGCATCAGTTGAAATAAGAACTGGGCCCGCAATACCAATGCTTCGCCGTGTAATCTTTTCAATGCAGCCTGCTCAGCGGCGGTACCACCTGCATACTGTTTCATTTGTGGTATCTGTTCAATACAAAGATTTGCTTTTTCCAGGCCACGATACAACTGGCGGAAAGGATTGGTGAGTTCTGCATTGGTAAGCAGCAACTGGTAGCGACCCACGCCTCTTCTTCCGTTATCGATGTTACCGCTTACAATTCCTTCGTCGGAGTCATAGGGGTAGTACATGCTGATACGGATACCGTAGCCGTTATCGCCCTGCAGCTCATCATACACACCAATAACGGCAGTAAGCGCATTGGACGGATCTGAAAATGCCTGCGGAATACTGTATTGTGATACAGGTTCCACTTCGGTATATTTTTTACAACCGGCAGTGAACAACAATGCAGCAAACATTATTGCAACTGTTAGTGATTGATAAATTCTATTTTTCATATTGAATCGTTTATGTTTTTAGAAAGTTACGTTTATGCCTACTAACCATGTACGTGATCTTGGGTAAGCGGCAAAGTCAACTCCCGGAGTTAACGGATCGCTTCTCCTTGATGTTACATCCGGATCGAAACCGGAATAGCTGGTAATGGTAGCCAGGTTATTCACCGTACCGTATATCCTGAGGTTGGTCATCTTCATTTTTGCCAGCAGTGTTTTAGGCAGCGAGTACCCTAAGGTAAGGTTGTTGATACGCAGGTAAGATCCGTCTTCTACAGCCCATGAGTGCAGCCACCAGCGTTGTACCCTTACCGGGCTCCATATTTTTGCATTGGCATTTAAAGCAGCCAGTTCTGCAGGGTCTGTAACCACCTGGCCGGCTGCGTTGATATTTGTCCACCTGTCTTTCATAACGTTCAGCATATTCAGGTTACTGAAAGCGCCGTCGGTCCATTCAATTTTGTTGGCATTGTAAATATCGTTGCCTACTACAAAGTTCACAAAAACCGACAGGTCGAAATTCTTATAGCTAACCTGGTTTGTCCAGCCACCGGTGAATTTAGGATTGGCATTACCGATCACCTGGCGGTCTTTATCTGCGGTGATGTTTCCGTCGCCATCCAGGTCTTTCCATTTAAGCATACCGGGCTGTGGAGTACCATAAACACCGTTGAAAGCGATACCTGGTTTGATAGTATATGTTTTGGTAGTGGCATTGTAATTAAAATCATCCACCCCATAAAAACCTTCAGTCACAAATCCATACATCAAACCGAGTGGCTCTCCTACTCTTACCAGGTAGTCATCTACGCCATCCGATCCCTGCCATCCGGAATTTCTTGTTTGTTCCGCTACACCACCAAGGTTATCCACCCTGTTCTTGTTGAATGCAATATTGAAGTTTGTTGTCCATGTAAGATTCTTTTTCTGCAAAGGAGTAGCGCCTAACTGTAATTCAACACCCCTGTTTGAAGTGGCTCCGATGTTCTGAAACTGGAACGTATATCCTGTTGTTGGCGGAATAGGTGCCTGCAACAACAGGTCCTTTGCTGTATTCTTATAATAGTCAACACTAAACTGAACCTTGTTATTGAATAAAGAAAGGTCAAGACCAATGTTCATGGTCGTGTTCTTTTCCCATCTCAGGTTAGGATTTGCCAGCGCAGATGGTGCAAAGCCCGGTAAAATGGAGTGATTGATCGCATACTGACCGGTTACGCCGTACAGCTGCAGGTATTGCAGGTTGCTGATGCGGTTATTTCCTACGGAGCCATATCCGATCCTTAATTTACCATCCATCAGCCATTTCAGGTTCTCCAGGAATTTCTCTTTGCTGAACCTCCATGCAACCGAGCCGGAAGGGAAATTAAGCGCCCCGTTCTTAGAACTGAATTTAGAAGAGCGGTCATTTCTCCAGTTAAAATTCACTAAATATTTATCATCGTAAGCGTAGCTTATCCTTCCAAAGAAAGAAGCGATACGGGCAGCGGGTTCTTCAAATGAAGTTGGTAATGGTTGTGCTGAACCGGTTGGAGCAGCACCCAGTCCCATATTTGCCAATGCTTTTTCAGGTGTTATATCGGTGGGAAAATAACGGGTTTCCATAGCGTTTTGCTTTGAACGGAAATCCACTACTTCCTGTCCGGCCAATACGGTAATGTCGTGATGTTTTTTAAAGTTATTGAGGGTGTACTGAAGTGTGTTCGAATTGGAAAGCTGGTTATTAGCCTGCTGACCGATTGAGGCTACGGGTAAGGAAGCAAAGTTCCTGGCCGTGCTGGTAATCTTGCTGTAAAACAGATCGGTTCTTACATTCACATTATCGAAGCCAACGGTAGAACGGAAGGTAAGATTCTTAAGAATGTTGTAGCTGAAGTATCCTGTCAGATACAGTCCTTTGGTATATTGCCTCCTGTACTCTGCATAGGTAAGTATCACCGGGTTGGTGGCGCCGGATGATGCTAAGTAATATGCTTCATCAAAATCATCTACCCCATAACCGGGCCTTGGCAATTCAAATGGCCGGTAGTTAATGGCATGGCGCATACGGTTGGTGGCACGGGTTCCGCTGTTGGTGGTTCCAATACCCTGTATCTCCTGGTCGAGGTAACGGGCGGTAAATCCTATCCGCAATTTATCGGTGGCCCGGTGATCTATTTTAAAGTTCACTAATTTCCTTTTGAAGCCCGATTCGATCTGAACCCCTTCTTCCTGGTTGGCAGTAAGGCTCAGGTTAAAGGTGGTAGCCTGGTTTCCACCACTTGCCGCCACATTATGTGTTGAGAATTTTGCTTTCCTGCCAAATACTTTATCCTGCCAGTTTACCGGGCTTACATTCTTATAATTTTGCAGGGTATCCCAGGTGGTTCCATAGGTTTGAGCAAAACTGGTACTGTCAGCAATACTTCCCCTGCTTCTTTCATATTGCCAAAGCACAAAGTCGTACGGACTCATCACATCCTGGAATTCCCGGAGTTGGCGGAATCCATAAGAACCATTATAAGTTACCTGTGTTTTGCCGGCCCTGCCGCCTTTGGTGGTAATGATCACCACGCCATTTGCGCCCCTGGCTCCATAGATGGCCGTGGTAGATGCATCTTTCAACACATCTACGCTCTGGATATCCTGTGGTGAAAGAACAGATAGTGCATTTTCAACCTGCACACCATCAACTATATACATGGGAGAATTATCCTGTGTAATGGATCCGCCGCCCCTTACCCTTACCACCACGTCTGCACCCGGTGCACCTTCGGTAGAAACCAGCTGAACACCGGCCAGTTTTCCCTGCAGGGCTTCTGCAGCCGAGGAAAGCGGGAAGTCTTTCAGTTCTTTGGAGCCTACCGAAGAAACAGAACCCGTAAGGTCTTTTCTTTTAATGGAAGAATAACCGATCACCACCACGTCTTCCTGTGTGATAACGGCCCTGGTCAGCTGAATCGTACCGGCATCATCAGTGCTTACAGCTACGATCCTGGTCTCAAAACCTACAGAAGAAGCGACGAGGTTAGTGGCCCCCGAACCGGTTACGGTAATACTGAAATTACCATCCTTATCGGTTTGGGTACCTTTTTTAGCCCCTTTACCCGTGATGTTCACGCCAATTACCGGGTTGCCCGATTCATCCACCACTTTTCCCTTGATGGTACGGTTTTGCGCCAATAATGTGAAGGGGATAAAAAATAATACGGTTAATAAAACGAGTAGTTTATTCATATAGCAGTATTTATTATTTCTTAAAGTAGAAAAACAGCAATCTTTTGTTTCCGGGCACGAAACTTATTCGTATTTTCAGGGGGTACTGATGTCAATTCTACACAGATTATTTAAGAATTTCTTAAACCGGAATTGATTTTTTTACGCAATCGTTGCCGGTAACGATTGCAGCAGTAAGTCAATCAGTTAAAAAAATCAGCCTGGAGCTTTTTTAGAAAAAAAGTACGGCATAATTTTACCGGGTAAAGCAGGAGAAACAATAACAGAAAATGTACGAACCCATTACCATTAAAGATATAGCCAAAGCGCTTGGGTTATCTACATCCACCGTATCCCGTGCCCTGCGTGGCAGCTACGAAATAAGTCCCGAAACAAAGAAGCTGGTGATCGAATATGCGGAGCAATACAATTACCGTCCCAATCCCATTGCGCTTAGTTTAAAAGAAAGAAGAAGCCGTTCCATCGGCGTGGTGGTTTGTGAAATTGCCAACAACTTTTTTTCGCAGGCCATCAACGGCATCGAGTCTATTGCCTACAACCGGGGCTACCATGTTATCATATCACAAAGCCATGAGTCGTACGACCGGGAAGTGGTGAACGTAGAGCACCTTGCTTCCCGTTCGGTAGATGGATTGCTGGTTTCCCTTTCTGCCGAAACAGACCATATTGAACATTTTAAAAACCTGCACGAAAAAGGATTTCCCATTGTATTCTTCGACCGCATCACCGAAGAGATCGAGACCTTTAAAGTAGTAGTAGATAATTATAAAGGCGCTTACGACGCCACACAGCATCTTATCGACTCAGGCTACACCCGTATTGCCCATGTAACCAGTTCGCAACATTTATCCATTACCAAAGAAAGACTGGAGGGATATAAAGCGGCGCTGGCCGATAACGGTATTGCCTTAAATGAATCGTATATCCGCTACTGCAACCACGGCGGCATGATCTATGATGAACTGGAAGATGCCGTAAAGAGCCTGGTAGGTTTAAAAGACAGGCCCGATGCCATCTTCAGCGCCGGCGACCGGCTTACCATCAGTTGCCTGAATGCATTAAAATCAATAGGCCTCGCAATACCCGATGATATTGCACTGGTTGGGTTTTCAAACTCCCCTTTAGTGGAATTGCTGAGCCCGGCGCTCTCTGCGGTAAAGCAGCCGGCATTTGAAATGGGACAGGTGGCCACCGAACTGCTTATCAAACTCATTGAAAGCAAAAGGCCGGTGACCGAATTTGAAAAAGTGGTTTTACAGACAGAGATTTTTATAAGAGACTCTTCTGCAAGCAAGGCCGGTGAAAAAAAATCCAAAGCAAAAAAAGCGGTTAGCTAAATACTTATCTTTCTTCTAAAACTGGAAATAGATGAACGAACTGCTGCTTTCCTGGCTCCATATCAACAGCAGCAACAAAACAGACCAAACGATACCCAGCAACCACCAGGGCATTTTTTCTGCCACCGTTAATACCTTTGTATTACGCATCATCCAGTGAAAGGCAACCAGCAGTGTTACTATTACCATCACCTTTATAATGCTGAGTGTGGTAAGGTAGGCCTCTGCTTTGGGAACACTGGAGAACATAGATGTAAGCAACTGCCAGGCAGCGGTAAAATCAGGCGCCCGGAAGAAAACCCAGGTTACGTTGATGAAAAAGAACGTGATCATGGCATAGATGAAATTGCGGATCGTTTTTTCTTTGAACTCTTTGGGAATAGCTCCCAGCACACCCAGCTCTCCCGAAGCTACGGGCACAAGCGGTTCCGGTTTTTTACGTAAATCCTGTATGATCTTTTCGCCCCACAAATAAGCGCCGTGCAAGGCGCCCCAAACCACAAAGGTCCAGTTGGCGCCATGCCACAAACCGCCCAGCAGCATGGTGATCATTAAGTTCATATAGGTTCTGAATTTACCATTGCGGTTTCCCCCCAATGGAATATACAGGTAATCACGCAGCCAGGCTGATAAGGTAATATGCCATCTTCTCCAGAAATCGGAAAAGCCGATGGCGGCATAGGGATATAAAAAGTTATGCGGCAACACAAAGCCCAGGCACAAGGCCACGCCAATGGCACAGGTAGAATAGCCGGCAAAGTCGCAGAAAATTTGTCCCGAAAAGGCAAGCACGCCTGTCCATGCATCCAGTGTTTTTAATGGCCCCCCGGAGCCAAAAATATCATTGGCGGTTGGCGCCAGCATACTATCTGCCAACACTACTTTCATGAACAACCCAAGTGAAACCAATAACAATCCCTGCATCAACTGTTGCTGCGAT
Source organism: Ferruginibacter sp. (assembly GCA_035328475.1). Taxonomy (GTDB): domain Bacteria; phylum Bacteroidota; class Bacteroidia; order Chitinophagales; family Chitinophagaceae; genus Ferruginibacter. Next base: position 33,957 of record DAOLIP010000016.1, on the reverse strand, counting down.
GCCCTGCGTTCTGTTTCAAACTGAGGTACCAGTTGTGGCGGACGAACGATCGGGCCGGCCACCAGGTGCGGAAAGAACGTAACAAACAATGAAAAATCAAGCAATGATTTTACCGGTTCGCTTTTTCTTTTATACATATCAATGGTATAGCAAAGCGTGGTGAATGTATAGAAGGAAATACCCGCGGGCAGGATGATGTTTGGCTTGGCAGGATGATAATCCATGCCGAGTAAATTAACCAGGTGCGTAAAATTGTCTAACAAAAATGTACCGTACTTGAAGAAACAAAGCATACCCAGGTTACCGATCAGGCTCAGCACCAGCAGCAGTTTACGTTTGCGTTTATTCTCCTGCGTATACAATGCCCGGCCTACAAAATAATCCACTACAGTACTAAGCCAGAGCAGCAATATGAATGGCGGGTTCCATGCCGCATAAAAAACATAACTGGCAAGTAACAGGTTTACCTTTTTCACCTTCCAGGTAAAGGGAAGGTTATGCAGGATGAGCATAATAATGAAAAAGGCGATAAAAGTATAAGAGTTGAATACCATGACGCAGTTGGTTAAGGTTGAATATTATGGTTGTACTGTTTTTGGAAATTTCCATCCTTTCTCTTCACGTAGTATCTTAATGAAATGTTTAGTGAACACGATCGCATCTGGCTGACTTAAATGAGAAAGTTCCGGGCAAACAAAATGGGCGATGGCCGGGTAATCAGCAAAGTGTATTCCGGGGCAACCGGTAACGCTCAATATCCTTTCCCAATATTTGTCTCTCGGGAAACCCATGTTTTCTCCCATCAGGAAAGGGCCACTGGAAGGAGTACGTACAAACAATACCTGTCCGCCCCTTGCTTTTATTTTATCTACGGCAACTTTTACAACATTCAGTATAGAATCCAGTTTTGATCCGGATGCCGGTGGATCTTTACTCATTTTTCTGAATGTGGACCAGATGGCTTTTACTTTATTCTGCATTACCGTATCGGTTACAAACTTTGCGGTCATGTATTCCTGGCGGTTGAATTTCACCCGGCCGAAATCAGCTGGAAATCCTTTAAAATTATATACCCCGGGGCGGTCGGGTATATCCAATGTGTTCAGCTGGGCACCCAATGAAAGCCATTCTTTATTTAGAAAGGCAAACTTCGATTCCAACAGGTGGTTAATGTGAAAACTTGTCCATTGAGCGGGTGTTTGTTCTTTAAAATATTTTATACCCTCATTCGGTCGCCGGGCATTGTCGGGAGAAGTAGAGAAGAACAATCCCTCCGTTACATCCACCACCAACCTGCCTTTGAATTTTTCATCAGCGGCCAGGTTCTCCAAAACCGGGATGGGGTTACTGCCTACGCAAGCCAGTTGAACGGGTTGATCACCGGTGATACTTTCCCAGGTATCAATGTCGAGATCAAATTTGATACGGGATGAGCCGATGAAAACGGTTGACTTATCTGCCGGTTCATACACGTTCTTTCTTTTATCCGACCAAAGCGCCGGGTCGTCATCGTACGAAGTATCGTATCCCTTGCTGCGTACATAAAGTTCCCAACTGATCACAGCCGCCGACACCAACACTACGGTCAGTATGCCGGCTTTTACTAAAGACGTTGAATTCATTTTTAATGAATTGAGAGTAATTAAATAATAATTTTCAGGGAAGGGAAAGCGATGTTAGTTGATTGGCTTTCTTGCGCTGTGGTGAGCAACGCTTTGTTTCTGTTTCAACCGTTGTTAAAGATATATTTTAGAATCTGAAATTCATAGCTTCAGGCAAAATAAAAGCAGGCAGGAGCTTACCAGGTTCACTTCAGCAACTCAAAACTGTCTTTTACCCTGATATCCCTGGACGAAGCCCCGATCATCAGGTCAAAATCACCCGGCTCGGCCATCCATTGCAGTTGCTGGTTATAGAAAGAAAGTTTTTCCTTATTAAGGATGAATGTTACCGTTCTTTTTTCGCCGGATCTTAATTTTACCTTAGCAAAGTCTTTTAACTCCTGAACCGGGCGTACGATGGAACCTACTTTGTCACGTAAGTATAATTGCACAATCTCTTCTCCGTCATATTTACCCGTATTGCTGATGGTTACAGAAATCGTTATCTGTTCATTCGCTTTCATTTTCTTTTTACTCAATTTCAGATCGGTGTACGCAAAACTGGTATAACTCAATCCATAACCAAATTCATATTTTGGAAAGATGGACAGATCGTTGTAAGAAGACCGGTAATTCTTATCCTTGTCATCTGCTGCCGGGCGGCCGGTATTAAAATGGCTGTAATAAATAGGTATCTGTCCTTCGTTGTGGGGGAAACTGATGGGCAGTTTTGCGGAAGGATTATAGTCGCCAAACAATACATCAGCGATGGCATTACCTGCTTCGCTGCCCAGCCACCAGGTATACAAGATAGCAGGTGCATGTGCTGCCGTATAAGTAAATACCAGTGGCCGGCCGGCATTAATGAGCACCACTACCGGCTTGCCGGTAGCCAGTAATTCTTTCAGCAGTTCTTCCTGCACACCGGGTATATTGATATTGCTCCGGCTCTTTGCCTCGCCACTCATATCCCTTCTTTCGCCGATGCTGAGAATAACCACATCAGACCGTTCTGCCATATCAACCGCTTCTGCAAATCCGCTTTTATCATCGCCTTCGATATCACAACCCCTGGCATAAAGCAGGGCGGCACTGCTCCCCAGTTTATGCTGCAGTCCTTCCCATTGCGACACGATGAAGTTTGAATCAACACCCGGCACTTCCACATCCCAGAAACCCTTATTTTGTTTTACGGCTTTTACCAACGGACCGATGAAAGCAATTGTCTTTGTATTTTTTGATAAGGGAAGCAGGCCATTCTCATTCTTCAGTAATACAATACTTTTTGCCGCCACTTCCCGGGCAATTTTTGAATGTGCAGAGTCATTCAATGCTGCCTGTTCTCTTTCTGCATTACAGAATTTATAGGGATCATCAAATAATCCCAGCTCGAACTTCTTGCGTAATATTCTTTTAACTGCATCATCGATCAATGCAATGGATACCTTTTTATCTTTTATTAATTGTGCCAGGCTGTTCTTATAACAACGGCTTTCCATATCCATATCGCTGCCGGCAGTAATGGCAGACAGCGCTGCTTCATATTCGTTCTTTACATTACCGTGGTTGACCATTTCTCCGATAGAACCCCAGTCGCTTACTACAAACCCTTTAAAATTCCACTTGCCTTTGAGGATATCTCTTTGTAAATATTTATTTCCTGTTGCCGGAACTCCATTGATATCGTTGAACGAATTCATGAAGGTAGCAGCACCTGCATCAACCGCTGCCTTGAATGGAGGAAGATAAACTTCCCATAACAGGCGGTCGCTCATATCAACAGAATTATAATCACGGCCACCTATTGCTGCACCATAAGCCGCAAAATGTTTGGCACAGGCCATCACCGCATTTACATCACCCAGTTTATTTCCCTGGAACCCTTTAACCCTTGCATAAGCGATCTTTGAACCGAGGTATGGATCTTCGCCGGCACCTTCCATCACCCTGCCCCAGCGTGGATCACGGGCAATGTCTACCATCGGTGCAAAGGTCCAGTGTATGCCGGCAGCGCTTGCTTCTGTAGCAGCTGTTCTTGCCGCCAGTTGAATGGCATCCATGTCCCAGCTGCATGCTTCTGCCAGCGGAATGGGGAAAGTTGTTTTATACCCGTGAATAACATCCTGCCCGAATAACAAAGGAATTTTTAAACGGGATCGCATAGCAATATTCTGCCACACCCTTGTTCTTAATGTTCCTACACAATTCAATAAAGATCCAACCTGTCCTTTTAATACCTGTTCCTTTTTGGTGCTGTCCAATGTAACCGGGCCGGTGGCATTCCAGTCGTCGTTGTACTGATTAAGCTGACCGATCTTTTCATCAAGCGTCATCAGTTTCAAAACCGAATCAACCCGTTGGTCGATTGTTTTCTTCTGTGCAACAGAATAGGAAGGTTGCAGAAAAATGATGATAGTAAAAAAGGAAGAAAAAAATAGTTTCATCTCTTAATGATTATTGATCTCCAGTTCAACATAAACCGGCAAATGATCGGATGGATAGCGCAGGTCTTTTGAATCGCTCAGTACCGCATATTTTTTTACCGTTATGATCAGCGGCTGGGAAATAAAGATATAGTCGATCAGTTTGGTCACCGGCTCGTTGAATTTAAACCCGTTGAATGTTCCCGAAGGGCCAAAAGGTTTCTCCACCGAAACATCGCGGCTGTCGGTCATTACTTTCTTCAGCCATTTAATGCGGTCTGTTGATGGCTCTGAATTGAAGTCGCCCATAAATACTACCGGGTAATTCTTTGTATTGAAGGCATTGATCTTTGAAACGATCAGCTCAATACTTTTTGTACGGGCCAGTTCCCCGATATGATCCAGGTGTGTGTTGAATACCCAGATATTATTTTCCGACTGGTTATCTTCCAGCAGTGCATAGGTACAAACCCGGTTCAGGGCTGCGTCCCATCCCTTTGAAACGGTATCGGGTGTTTGCGAAAGCCAGAAAGTTCCTTCCTGCTTAACAGTAAAACGGCCCCTCTTATAATATATATTTGAAGACTCCCCTTTACCGATCCCATCCCTGCCCGTACCTACATAGTTATAAGCAGGAAGATAAGTGGCAATATCAATCACCTGGTTCGGCAAAGCTTCCTGCACACCAAATACATCGGGTTCATAAAATTTTATCTGTGAAGTGAAGTATTCTTTCCGATGCGTCCAGTCATTCTCGCCATCGGAAGCAACATCCAGGCGGATATTATAGGTCATCATTTTAAGCGACTGGGCATTTATCATCAGGTGCACAGTCAGCAAAACTGATAACAGCACAACGAATTTTATTTTTCGCATAACATTATTTTGACCAGTTAACAGATGCCGTTTTCACATCCCTCGAATTAGCGCCGATCTGTACCTGGAACTCCCCAGGCTCCCAATCGTATTTCAGATCGTAGTTATAAAATTTAAGATCAGCAGGCGTAATGCTGAATGAAACGGTTTTTGACTCTCCTGCTTTCAGCCATATTTTCTGAAATCCTTTCAGTTCTTTCACCGGTCTTGTTACACTGCCCACCACATCACGAATATAGAGCTGTACGGTTTCTTTTCCATCCACTTTCCCGGTATTGGTAACAGTAACAGCAGCAGTTAATGTTTGATCCCGTTTTAAAGAGGTGCTGCTTAGTTTAACATCGCTGTAGCTGAAAGATGTATAACTCAACCCGTACCCGAATGGATAAAGCGGATCGTTAGATACGTCTAAATAATTAGAACGGAATTTTTCAAACCATTTGCCTTCAGCCAGGGGCCGGCCGGTATTTTTATGTGCATAGAAGATGGGTATCTGTCCAACGTTCTGGGGGAATGAGGTAGTAAGTTTACCGGATGGATTCACCTCACCAAACAATACATCGGCGATGGCATTGCCTGCTTCGCTGCCGCCAAACCAAACATTCAGAATGGCCGGCACATTTTTTTGTTCCCATGATAAAGCCAATGGACGGCCTGTGAAAAGAACCAATACCACGGGCTTACCTGTTTTTAATAAAGCAGCCAGCAGGTCTTTTTGTACTTGCGGAATTTCAATATTGGTTCTGCTGGAGCTTTCGCCACTCATTTCAGATGCCTCCCCCAGGGTGGCAACGATCACATCCGACTGGTTAGCCACCTGTAATGCTTCCGCCAATAATTCTACAGGGGTTCGGTTATCAGGTTTTAACTCACGCCCAAACATGGTCCCTCTTTTTTCAAGTTCTGCATCGGCATCAAAGGGAGAACCTTTGGCGTATAAGATCTTTGCATTGCTTCCAACAGCTTTTTCCAGTCCTTCTTTAACCGCAATGGCTTTTTTAAGATCCGTTGATACGCTCCAGGTGCCGGGCATGTTTTCTTTGCTGTCGGCCAATGGGCCAATCAGTGCAATGGTGCCGGATCTTTTTATTGGCAAAATATTGTTTTGATTTTTCAACAGCACAAAACTTTCTGCCGCTATCTCTCTTGCCGTTTTAATATTTGCTGCTGTATACACGTCTGTTTTGCTTCTTTCAATATTACAGTACTTATACGGGTCTTCAAATAAGCCAAGTTTGTATTTTGCTTCCAGTATCAACCGGCAGGCATCGTCGATCTCTTTCTGTGTTACTTTTCCCTCAGCCAGCGACTTTTTCAGCGTGGTTAAAAATCCCTCTCCCACCATATCCATATGAATGCCTGCTTTTAATGCCAATGCAGAAACCTGCTGCAGGTTACCCATGCCGTGTTCGATCATTTCATTGATGCCGGTATAGTCAGTTACCACAAAACCTTTAAAACCCCATTGTTTACGCAGTACATCCGTCATTAAGAATTTATTGCCGGTGGCCGGTATGCCATCCACTTCATTGAAAGATGCCATCACGCTTCCGGCACCTGCATCCACAGCTGCTTTGTATGGCGGAAGGTATTCGTTGAACATGCGCTGCCGGCTCATGTCAGTGGTATTGTAATCCCTTCCTGCTTCAGCTGCGCCGTACATGGCATAGTGTTTTACACAGGCCATGATGGTATTATTCTTTGAAAGGTCATTTCCCTGGTAGCCCTTCACCATTGCTTTGGCTATTTGCGAACCCAGGTACGCATCTTCTCCGCTTCCTTCTGCGATCCGTCCCCAGCGTGGGTCACGGGCTATATCCACCATCGGGCTGAATGTCCAGCAGATGCCTTCGGCGCTTGCTTCTGTGGCAGCAATCCGTGCACTTTGCTCTATGGCCGGCATATTCCAGGTGCAGGATAAACCGAGGGGTATGGGGAAGGTGGTTTGATAACCGTGTATCACATCCATGCCAAACAACAGAGGAATTTTCATTCTTGATTCTTCAATGGCTACTCTTTGTACGTCCCGTATCTTTTCCACGCCTTTGATATTAAAGAGTCCGCCTACTTTTCCTTCCCGTATCTTTTTACCAATATCTGAACTCTGTGCCTGTCCGGTCACAATATCTCCTGATCCCGGAAGATTTAATTGCCCGAGTTTTTCTTCCAGGGTCATCTTCTTCATCAATGCATCAATGAAGGTTTTCATTTTAGCATCCTGGGCCGATGCGTTGATGGAAGTGAAAAGCAATGATGTAAGAATGAGTTTTCCGAATAGCTTCATGTTCTTAGTTTTATTATTTCAGTAAATAAGGTTCTAATAATCTCTGCCAGATAGCATAGCCGTTTGCATTCATGTGCAGCCTGTCTTCAACAAACAGTTCTTTAGCGGGTTCGCCATCAGCTCCAAGCATATCTTTCCATACACTTACAAACACCGTATTCCTTTTTTTCTTCAGGAATTTTTTGATCCGGTTATTCCCTTCCGTTACCCGGCTCCGCATATGCCAGCGGCTTGGACTTGGTTTCATAGAAATATAAACAACCGGTACCCCGGGAAATTTTGATCTTATATCGGTAAAGAGATGTTTAAATCGTTCAAAAACCAACTTACCCGTAACGCTGCTGTCATTCGCAATATCATTTTCGCCACAGTAAATAACTACCTGTTTCGGTTGGTAAGGAAAGATCACATCACTCTCATAGCGGGTAACATCCAGCAGGGTGGAGCCGCCAAAGCCCCGGTTTACGATGGGGTGGTTGGGGAAATACTCCTGCACGTCTTTCCATTTGGTGAAGGAAGAGCTGCCAACGAACAATATCTTTCCTGTTCCGGGAAAGGCAGTGCTGTCCTGCTTTTTAAAAGCCTGTATATCGTTCCAGTACGGTGGCCTGGTTTCCTGTGCAGTCAGTTGCACAGAAAAAGCAAGTAATAAAAAAAGGAACCGCATCTTCATATCTCTGCTGCTTATTTTACTTCTGTGATCTTTGTTTTTTCACTCACCCCATTTTCGTTTATCGCTTCAATGGTAAAGTAATAAGGTTTCTGGCTGTCCATGGCCTTGAACCAGTACTCATTGAAATCGTAGATCATGATACAACTGTATAGTTTATCCGGCGCTGTGCCATAATACAGGTTGTAGGCAAAGGCATTATCAACCGGGTTCCATTTTATGTATGCACTGCGTTTGTCTTTTTCGGTACGCAACACGACCAGGTTCTTCACGGCATCCGGCTTCTTTCCGTTGCCGTTCCCAAAAACACGCAGGCCACTGATGGCAAACTTGCCCGTGGGCATATGTATGTTCTCCAGTTTGATAAACCTTGCCTGTACCGGCGCTGCCAGTTCTACATAATCATGCGGCACATCGGTTTTATTATTGCTTTTATCGATCAGCACATCCCATTTCTTTCCATCCAAAGAAGCATACACTTTATACTGATGGTAAGTGGTTGTTTGTTTTCCTATGAACTCCACATCCTGGTCGGCATAGTTTATTTGTATGGCATTGACAGCAGAAATTGTTCCAAGGTCTGATTGGATCCATTCTCCTTTGTCAGCACTCACGGCACTCCAGTATGTTTTAATGCTTTCATCCACGGCATTGTTTGCATAATAACTGCCTAGTGTGGATGATACCGTAATGGGCTTTTTATAATTCAGCAACATCCATCCCGTAAAAGCGCCGTGCTCTTTACCGGTTATGCCCGGCAGGTAATGCGGGTAATCTCCAAATTCTGTGTTGCACCACATCACATCGTCCTTGTCAAAACCGGTAGGCCATATTCCCATCCTCCGTTCCCAGGTATTTTTTACACAGATGATGCTGGTGGAAGTATGCCAGTAGTTACCGGCATTATCCTGGAAAGTAGAACCATGACCTGCACCTCTTGAGAAACCACCTGCCTTAAAACTCAGCGGATCGCTCTGGGGAAATGTTTGATGCCCGTCAAATATGGGAGCATCACTTACCACCACGCCATCTGAATATCCACTCATTTCTGTTCCCGGCGCACCATATTGAAAATAATATTTGCCATTGTGTTTGGTCATCCAGGCTCCTTCAATGAATGGATCGAGGAATGTATTATCCATGTTCTCGCCAAAACGCTGCCAGCCATAACGCCATGCCTGTAATAAATACATAGGAGTGCGGGTACCGATGGGTTTGAATGTTTTCCGGTTCAGCTCAACTCCATACACGGGATAATTATTACTGCTGCCGTTGTACATATACAGCCTTCCGTCATCATCGGTAAAGAAAGCAGGATCCCATCCGCCGATCTCAAATGAATCAACCAATGGTTTCCAGTCGTTCCCTTTGGGATTGGTACTCATCCACAAAGTGAACTTGCTGGTGTAGGTAGAACCGAATACCAGCATGGTATCGCCGATGATACCAACAGCCGGTGCACATAGTTCATCCTTTGTATCGTTCCATGGCCGTAAGAATTTTCTTGAAACAAAATTCCATTTACTCATATCGCTGCTCCACCAGTAACCCCATTGATTGGTACTGAATAAATAAAAGTCTCCTTTGTAATTTACGATCACCGGGTCGGCAGTGGCACGGTGCTTACCCCATTCGGTAAAGCTCGGAAAGGGCGTATATCCATAATCCACATTCACCGGGTTGCAATAGGTTTTGTTTTGTGCATAGGAACCCGGTCCCAGCAGCAATGCCATCATCAGCAGTAAGAATTTTATTTTCATGTCAGCAACTTTTATTTTTTTATCCAGGGACTTTCAAAATTTAATTTTTTCAAGCCGGCTTGTATCTCCGGGCAGCTCATAAATAATTTCCATAATAATCCGGTTCGGTAATTTTCCATCATCACTACAATGGGGCCCTGGTCGATGGCCAGGTAATGCGGCAGGTACCAGTTATCCTGCTCACTGAATGCATCATAAAAGCCATAAGGTCCCCAGAGTTTATCCTTCATATCATGGTACCAATGTTTCATGGCAGCCATCGATTGATCGGGCGTATATGGAAAAGAGGATAAAGCTGCTGTTGGAGAGATCACGCCAATATCTCTTTTGGTAGTGGGTGCATGGCCTGCATATCCTTTTACAGAATAACTGGATGTAAGTCCCCAGTTGTTGGCAGCATATCCTTTAAATTTATTCGGATTGTCAACACACCACTGGTAATTAATGAGCGCCTGGTTCCTGTTCTCTTCCCAGTAATCAGCATACTTATCTTTCAATCCTCTCGGGTCTAAACCAAGGTATGAGTAATGCGCCCAGAATAAAGGCCCGCCGTTCCATGCATCGCCCTGGTGTTTCATCTGCAGTTTATATTTATAACCGGCAGCAATTCCATCCGGTTTATTTACGTCCTTTATCTTTCCGTTCTCTGCCCAGCCTTCATGATATACTTCTGCAGGTACAGCATGTGTGGGCGAAGAGGCAGCCAGCACATACATGATCAGGCATTCGTTATAACCACGAACGGCAAAATTCATTTCCCATTCATAGGTGGGGCTCCAGTGCCAGTACAATACATTCTTACCATTGCGGTACCAGTCAAATTCCACTTCTTTCCATAATTTATCGGCCCTTGCTGCCAGTGCTTTTTCTTCTGCACTGCCATTCTGGTAATACTGGCGTACACAAAGTAAACCCTGTATCATGAACGATGTTTCCACCAGGTCGCCGCCGTTATCCTTTCTTCCGAAGGGAACCACTTTACCTGTTTCGCCATTCCACCAATGCGGCCAGGCACCATGAAAGCGGTCGGCTATTTCTAAAAAGCGAACGATCTTTTCCAACTGTTTTCTTCCTTCCTGCCTGGTTACAAAACCTCTTTCGATACCAACGAGGATGGCCATTACGCCAAAGCCGGAACCTCCGCTTGTAACCACATGTTTATCATTGGCAGGATAATTATTATCTACATGAAATCGTTCTCTTCCCAAACCACTTATGGGTTCGGCCCCGTCCCAGAAATACTGAAAGGTTTGCTGCTGCACAAGCCTGAACAATGCCGTATCCGTCAAAGCCAGCGTTGTATTTTTTTGTGCAGTTGCTTTTTCGCCGGAGTTGCAGGCGCATGCCAGCAATGATACAAGTAAAAGAACAGGAAACCGTTTAACCATAGCTTGTGATCGTTTATAGATAAGGGGCTGTAAATCCCAACACATTCTTCATTCCGTTCTTCACTTCAGGACAGCTGGTGAGTAAATTCCAAACAAGGCCGCTGCGGTAATTTTCCATCATTACAACGATCGGGCCCTGGTCGATGGCCAGGAAGGAATCGGCATACCACAGATCCTTTAAGGAGAACGCATCGGTAAACCCGTATTGCTTCCATATCTTATCGCCGAGTTTGTAATAAAAGAATTTAAGCGCATTCATACTTTCTGCAGGTGTGTATGGAAAAGAGGAAAGTGCAGCAGTGGGTGAGATCACGCCAATATCGTTATTCGGTTCGTTGGCATTATATCCACCCTGCACATCACTGGCCGTTAAGCCCCAGCAAAGATTGCTGTATCCAAAATAGGCTCTTGGATTTGCTTTGCAGTACTCATAATTTATTTTGGTATGATTGGTCACCTGCGTTTGGTAGTTTGCATACACATCATTCAGCCCATTTGGATTAATACCCAGGAATGAATAATGTGCAAAGAACAATGGACCACCATTGGCCACACCAAGCGGGAGCTGGTATCCATAATAGGTATTCCCATTCTGCATGGCGCCGTTTCGGGCAAAGCCTTCTTTATATACAACCTGGGGGATACCGAAGGTTGTGGAAGAAGCAGCGAGTATGTATGTGATCAGGCATTCATTCCATCCTTCTATCTTATGATTCATTTGCCAGGCATAGTTGGGACTCCAGTGCCAGTACAATACATTTTGTGTTCCCTGGCGGAACCAGTTCCATTCTACTGCATTCCAAAGAATATTGATATCGTTCCGCAGATTTGTTTCGGCTGCATCAACCCCGTTGAAATATTGTCTTGCAGTCAGGAGACCTGCCATTAGGTAGGATGTTTCTACCAGGTCTCCCCCATCATCTTTAGTACTGAATGGAATAACAACTCCCGTGGTTCCATTCATCCAATGCGGAAAAGCGCCATGAAATTTCTGCGCCGTATTCTTTAAAAAGGAAACGATGGTCTGCATTCTTGTTAAGCCCTGTGCCCTGCTGATAAAATTCCGGCTGATGGCAACAGGTATGGCCATGATACCAAATCCGGAACCACCAGTGGTAACTGTTTCCGGCGTGGCATTGCTGCGCTCTCTTGCCAGTCCGCTGGTTGGGTGACCGTAATCCCAGAAGTACTTGAATGTTTGTTGCTGTACAAGATCAAGCAATGCATTATCACTGATAACCGGGAATTTATCGGTGGAATCGATCTGTGTTATAAATGCAATGCTGGTATTCGACGACATGGCGCCGCCCTTAACCGATTTCAATGCCGTACTGGCATCGATGGTATATCGGGTCAATGCTTTCAATGCAGCAGCCGGATTTACCACAACCGTACTGTCGCCGTTCTCATATGCATAGCCCGAACCAACAACCGTAGTTCCGTTCTCTTTAACAGAGATCGCAGTAACCGTTGCCCGGTCTACCGCATTGTTAAACGAAAGACGGATGACGGGACTAAGTTTGATATTATAATTTGTGAAACCGGTTAAAGCTGTTGTATTGTCGATCTTAGTTGCAACCAATGCGATAGGAACAGGTGGTAAAGGAGTGGGCGTTGTGCCACCGCCGCTGTCGCCCTTGCTGCATCCCTGTATAACCAATGCCGATGCTGCTATTACTATTGCTGTTTTGATCGATCGCATAATACCTGTTTTAGAAAATAAGTGTTGAAATAGAATGAGGCAATGCCACACATTCGGCAGCCTTGCCATTGATCCATAAATTATACGGCGTTTTGATATTGCTTTGATTCATTACGATCACCACGATCTTGCCATCCTCATTTTTAAATGCGGTGGTGAGCAACTGGCTGCGGCTGCTGCTGCTGATGATTCTTTTGGCGCCCGGCTTTATGAATTTTGAGAAATGGCCGATATAATAATACGCATTGGTATAAATGAGTTGTCCTGTTCTTGTATCTCCGTGTACCGGGGCAAAACAAAAATTCTGCACATGATTGGGCCCGCCCTTTTCATCCAGCAGAATATTCCAGTCGGTGAAGCCCACCATACCGTTATTAAAATCATTGATCATGCTGCGGCCATATTCTTCACCCAATACCCAGGCATTATACCTTGTTGAATCAAAACTTTCGGCACAACCTTCGGTGAAAAAAATATTTTTATCGGGATAGGATTCGTACACCCTTCTCAGGTTATCATACATGGGCGATCCGCCGCTCCAGTCTTCGTACCAGTGAAAGCCGATGCCCCAGATATATTTTGCCGCTTCAGGATCGTTGAAATAGGTTTGTGCCCGTTGGTAGATCAGGTCCCGGTTATGATCCCACACAATGATCTTCTTATCTTTTAGTCCTTCTTTCTCCATCGTGGGGCCCAGGTGTTCTTTTAAGAAATCCCTTTCTTCCTCCCCGGTGTAGATACAGCTTTCCCAGCGTTGCTTTGCCATGGGTTCGTTCTGGATGGTAATGCCCCAAACAGGCACCCCTTCCTTTTCATATGCTTTTATGAATTTGGTAAAGTACATGGCCCAGCTGTCGTGAAATTCAGATCTCAACTTACCACCCTGCAACATATCGTTGTTGTCTTTCATGAAAGCCGGCGGACTCCAGGGGCTGGCAAAGAGGTTCAGATTATTACCCGAAGCATTCATCGCCTCTTTGATGAAGGGTATCTTGAATTTTTTATCGTGTTCAATATTGAATGAGTTCAGTTCTTTATCTCCCTCTTTTATATAAGTATACATATCGCTGCTGAAATCGCAACTGTTGATATTGGTTCTTGCCACGGTATAACCAATGCCTTTATCGGCACTGAAATAGGCCGTGAGCAATTCCTGCTGTTTTTCTTTCGGCAGTTTATAAAAGGTTTCTGCCGAGGCATCGGTAAGTGCGGCGCCGATACCAAAATAAGTTTGAAAGGTCTTGCCCGGATCGACAAAAACAGTGATCTCATTCTCAAAGGGCTGGCCTTTTTGTTTAAATTCCAATGTATCGGCAGCAGACAGGCGATAGTTACTGCTGTCGGCCGTGGTATATACAATCACTTTTTTTCCATCGGTACTAAAAGATGGCGCAGGGCTACCTGGCTTGTTTTCGCCTGCACAGGAAGCGAGCAACACACACAGTAAGGCATAGCCGTTTTTTTTGATATACATGGTTGGTTTATTTTTCGTTGGTCAATATTTTTTTTGTTACATCGGGATATATGCCGATAAAATGTGATCGCACCAGCGCTGCCCTGGTCCTTTTTTCTCCCTGCAGGTAAACGGCGATGGCCCTCGATTCCATTGCAGGCATATGACAGCTGATACATTTTTGCCCAATTCCATTTACCAGCAAATGTGTTGGCGTTTTAAATGCTGTTGTATTGGATGGATGACAACTCATGCACCTGGCAGAAAATAATTCTGCTTTCCCTCTTTCATTCTCATGAATATTATGGCAACTGCTGCAGGTCATAGTACTGGTTGCTGTAAAACATTTGCTTTTTTTAAGCAGTCCGAACTGGTTACCATGCACTTCCACTTCGCCACCCGCAAGCGAGCTGTTATGTACACTGTCCATTATAAAATAATCGGCGAGATTTTTACCCGGTACAAATTCAAAAGAAGGTTTTGTTTTCTGCATTTTACCCCCATGGCATACGGCACAAACATCCAGTTGCTGTTGCCGGCTAAGTTTCATTGGGTTTATCACATACTTTGCCGTCTTTACTTCCGGATGCGTGGTTTGAAATTCCACATGCTTTGCTGCTGGTCCGTGACATTTTTCGCAGCTAACACCAAAAATAATTTTATCCTTGCTGAAATTTACGGGTTCCAGCGTATCGCCCCCGCTTCCGTCTGCATAAGTAAGGTGGCATTCCAGGCAGCGGGAAGTGATGGGACGGTCGGTCATCACTTTTCCCTCAGGAAATCCCGGGCTGTTAGACCACTGGGCAGCGGCTGTAAAATAGGTAACCGGCATCTGGAAAAGCCTGTTGTTACGCCAGTTTAAAAAAGACTGGCCCATTATACCAGAGCCAATGACAATGTCTTTGCGGATGGACATTTTTTCTTCTCCTTTATAATAAATTACCTGGTAAAGGCCACTGTCTCTCTTTTGCATCCGCACAAAAATATCCGGGGTATAGTAATAGCTGTTATTATCTTCGTTAAAACTTCCTGATATAAAATTTTCAGTAGCAGGCTGTCCTGTCAAATAATGTGCTGTTTTAAGGTGTTTTTCATAAACATCTTTATGGCAGGAAGCACATTTTTCCGGGCCGGCGTAGGCATTAAAAACAACCGGCTGTTCTGTTTCCTCAGAGGCGCTGTTCATGCATTGTACCAATATAAACACGCTGACCACCAGGCTTAGTATCACCGGTAAAATGCGTTTATTTCTTTGTTTCAATATCATATGGCGGCCAATGATGCCTTACTTTACCAGGTATACGTTGCCACAGCACCAGCAGTGAGTGACGTAAAAATATATTTTCCTTTATAACCAATATTAAAGCCCATTGCCGACCCGCCTTCATTCAACACGATCAACACTTTTTTACCCGAGGGGGTTTTAAAAGCAACATTGGGAAGATTGGCAGGCAGCGGACTTGCAATACGCACCGACCCGGCCGGAACAAATTTGCTGGCATGCGCTATGATATAATAGCCTACATTCCTTACCACCAATGTGCCATTAACAATTAAAGCGCCCTTGCATTCGGTGCAGCCTCCGGGGGTGTGCGGATTAAATGTGGCGTCGCTGGCGAGGTTCCATTCCAGGGCTACCTTACTCCAGTTGCGCATAGAACCGATCAATACATTTTTTATATGCCAGTTCAGGTCTCCGGAAAAACTTCCGCTTCCGCTTGTCCATTGCTCGGTGAAATAAAGGTTCTTATCGGGATGCGCAGTTTTAACAGCTGATAAAGCGCTGATATCCCCTGCATATAAATGAAAGGCCGAACCATCGATGTATTGTTTGGCGGCTGCATCGTTCAATATTGAAATGGGATAAGCTGCATTATCGCAGTTATGGTCCCAGATGATGATCTTGGTACTGATACCCGCTGCCTGAAATTCGGGACCCAGGTTATTCTTTATGAAATTTGCCTGTTCTGTTGATGACATTACCATGCTTGGGTTATTGCCCCCATGCTGCGGTTCGTTTTGAATAGTTACTGCATCAATGCGGATGCCTTTTGCCTGCATGGCCTGGATGTACTTCACAAAATATTTTGCATAAACTCCGTAATACTGTGTCTGCAATCCGCCGCCGATGGTGCTGCCGTTCGTTTTCATCCACACCGGTGCACTCCAGGGTGAACCGAGTATCTTGATATTGGGATTGATGGCAAGTATCTGTTTCAATACAGGGATCACATCAACAGTATCCAATGAAAGGCTGAAGTTGGCAAGTGTGGGATCGGTTTGGCCGGTAGGCATATCGTTGTAACTGTAAACCGAAGCGTTGAGATCAGAGGCACCCATACTCACCCGCAGATAACTGATGCCGATGGAAGCGGCATCGGAGCCAAACAATTCGTTCAGCAGACCTGCCCTGGATGCAGCATCCATGCGGTTGATGTGATAGGCGCTGCCTCCGGTAAGTGTATAACCAAACCCATCAACGGTTTGATACGAAGTGGCTGAGTCCACATCAATGATGGGGTACCCGCTGGTTGCCGTGCTGCCAAATGAAAGTGTAACAGATTGTTTTTGCAATACAGATGATTGGTCTGCCTTGGTAAGCCACACGTCCATATCGTTGGTGGGTGTTGAACCTCCTCCCCCCCCGCCGCCATTTCCGCCACCGCTGTTGGTATTGCTGCTTTTGGAACAATCGCCAAAAACAAAAAGCATTAATACAGGAATGAGCCACATAGTATTTTTCTTTAGTTTCATTTTGATGGAATTATTTTTTCATTTTTAAGCGTTCATTTACCAGCTCACCCACTTTTTTACCGTATTCGGTGCTTATTATACATGAATTATGAAAGTGAATGCCTCCATAAAACCTAGCCCAGTTATTTTCAATGGCCGCCTGCCGGAAAGAGGTGAAGGACCGGTTCTTTATCCCAAACTCCAGTTCGGAGGTATCGGTGTAATTGAAGTTATCGCCAAATACATCGGTAAGCGTTTCTGCAGCCGAAGAAGATACCGTGCTATGCCCGCAGGTATATTCAGGAAATGGGGGTGTTTGCAGGTAAGGCCTCCACTCATCATCTATATATTTATTGATGGCTGTTTCGGGCCGTAATAGATTGCTTCTGAATTTTTCATCCCAGCATTGAATGAATGCGTCGAAAATGGCTATGCCGGCTTTGGTATAAGCATATACAGTAGTGGAAAAGTCGGCACCCGCCTTTTTTGCTGCAATACCTACAATATTCATCCAGTGGCCGGGCGGTGAAAATTTTTTAGTAACAAACATCACATGGCCCTCCACATTCATCCGGGTACCCAGGTCGTCCCAAAACTCAGCAATATGTTTTTGTTCATCGGTTAAGCTATCACCGGCATTTTTAACGGCCAGCACTTCTTTATAAAATTTACTTTCTTTATTCTTCATATCAAATGCCGGCGGCCTGGGTGGTATAAACTGACTGGCACTGTCCATCACCATGGTCCTGATCTCACGCCAGTGTGGTTCCAATGCCTGTGCATAGGATGGTGCCGTAGGTACCCACCTGCCTTCTTCATCGGTTACATTGTATTTTTCGGCAGTACGGGTAGCTGCATAGTTATCCTTTTTACTCCAGCGGAGAATATGATTGGCCACCGAATCGCCCAGCCGTTTACTCGCTGCCTTCATAGCGGCGGTCATATTACAGGCATCGGCAACAGAATCAAACCGGGCTACATATTCCTTCATACTGCCTTCGGGAAAGGTAACGGCCTGGCCTACTTTACAAAAAGCAAGCAGGGAAGCGTACTGAAAATTCACATCAGCCGTATCCTGTTTTGGCAGCGCCGGTAAATGTTTTATCTGCCCGGCGAGTGATTGAAAACGGCTATCGCCCAATACCATCGTTTCGTACGCAGCAATATTTGCATACGCATAGTTACGGCTGGCAATAATAGGTGGAAAATTATTCTGCATCACTACGTTGTTCAGTTCTTTAACCGTTTTGGAAAAAAGAAGCGGATCGTTGAAATTATTCTTGTACTCCTTCTTACTGCATCCGGGCAGAAAGAACAGCGCAACTAAAGCGATGGCAGCAATATTTCGTTTCATAAATCAAGAATTAGAACAGCCGAAGAAGTTTTATGCTGAAAACTATTCGTTCGGTTTTAAAAAAGTCAATCCTTTATCATTTTGTGCAACAATCAAAACCTGTTTTCCGCCGGCATATTTTATCCACTTAGCATCCCTCACTTCACCATCGGCTATTTGCATATTCGCCAGCATTTTAAAATTGTTTGGCGGTTTGCTGAATATAAATGCAGCAGGTATCAAAGCATCATACCTGCCTTCGTAGGGAACCACTCCGTAAAAGTTTCCTGCAGCCATGTATGGCCCTTTATTACCGGCTGATAAAGAACAGAAAGAAAAAACCGGTGCCATTTGTATTTCTGCGGGCAATTCCTGTTTTGTGTAATTCCCTTTGCCGTCGTTGATGAAGCAACAGGATCCAAGCGTTTCCGCCTTTAGTTCTGTATAATCCTTGAACAGGTCGTAAAACATATAATCTACTGTTTTACCTGCCACTTCACTGTACTTGAGGTATGCTTTCTTGAGTACGGGCAACGGCCTTTCCAGTTCGTCTTTTGCCAGGAATGTATATTCTTTTTTATCCACCGTATAAGCCATCACCTGTTCTACCGAACCATTGCCATCAAAATCTTTTACATAGAGTTTCAACGGACCGTTCTTGCCGGCATACAGTTTGGTATTGTGCCCCCAGTTTCCGGCAAGGATATCGGCAAAGCCATCTCCGTTTACATCGGTGAGACAAACGGTTTGCCATAAGCCGGTGGAAGAAGGGATTTCGGAAGCAATGAATTTTCCGTTCTTATTCATGAATATCTTCACCGCCATCCATTCGCCTGCCACCACCAGGTCATTCCATCCGTCGTTATTAAGATCGGCAAAAGAAGCACTGGTGACAATGCCGAGGTTTTCCGCTTTTATAACAGAGGCATCGGCCAGCTTGAACATGCCTTTGCCGTCATTCAATAATAAATAAGAAGACTGCGGTATACCAAAACGCTTTGCATCGGCCAGGCCTCCTACAAAAAGATCCATATCTCCATCCTTGTCAATATCTGCTACCGATACACAGGATTTATTTTTCAGCAGGTCCGGAATAGCGGATGCTGCCAGGGTAAAATGTCCTTTGCCGTCATTCAAATAAAGATGATCAGCCAGGTCTGTGCTGCCATCATCGTATTGATTGCCGCCGCTTACCACGTACAGATCTGATGAACCATCGTTGTTGGCATCAAAGAAAACGGCATCCACTTCTTCGCTCTGTTTTGTTTTTGCAAACACAGCCGTATCCGATGAGATGAATTTTCCCGAAGCTGTTTGTATCATCAGCTGGCCGGGTTGCCCGGAAGCGGCGCATACAAAGAAATCATCGAGGCCGTCTTTATTTACATCCGCAACGGCAAGTTTAGGCCCCCGGGTGGATTGCATGTGCGGGGTAAGGTATTGTTTGTTAAAATCAAGAAAATCATTTTCGTGATGTACCCAGTTGCATTGTACCTGGCTGCTGATATTATTAAGCCATGGCTTTGCAGGCTTAAAGAAGGTATTGTAATCAAATTGCCCTCCGGCTTCAACCTGTTTCACCTCAATAAATCCTTTGGCGGGTGTGTTCTTAAGCAATTGGTATTTCTGATTGGGCCAAACAATCAGTATGCTGTCAATATAACGCAGGCTGTCAACCCCAAAGTGCAGTTTTGCATCACAGGAAGATTGAAATCCTCTTGTGGTCATCAATTGCCCGTATTGCATTTTTCCCTGGGTAAATATCCATGCTTTGGCGCCAATGCCGTTTTTATTTTTATCACTGCCCTTAAAAGCAATGTCTATGGTATTTTTAGCAGGCAGTTTATTTTTCAGGATCAGGGCCCGGGCATTCAGGCTGTTGATCACCATATCCAAATTGCCATCGTTATCCAGATCGGCATAAGAAGCTCCGCTGAAATAACCCTTCATGGAAGCTGTTCCCCAACTGCTGCTTACGTCGGTAAAATTTATGTTGCCATCTCCTTTATAAAAATAGGGATGCGAACTTCCGTCCGGCATATTTTCAATGGCCTGGTTATCCAACTCGCTGGTTTTACCCGAACCCTGCTTCATCACCAGGTCCGATACAAAGCGTATATAATCCAGGTCAACCGGTCTTTTTACAATACCACTGGATATAAAGAGATCTTTATTACCGTCATTATCAAAATCGGCGAAGAGCGGTGCCCAGCTCCAGTCGGTAGCAGCCACCCCGCTTTGTAAAGCGGTTTCACTAAAACTGGTTCCACTGCCGTTATTCCGTTGTAATGCATTTTTTGAATACTGGTTTTGATAACCATGCCCCATCAGTTTATACTTATAAGTATCCGGGTTCTCATCGCTGCCGTAGGTTTTCAGTACTTTTTCGTCGGGTGGCAGCATATCTACGGTGATGATATCCAGTTGCCCGTCGTTATTATAGTCAGCTGCATCGTTACCCATGCTAAAGCGGCTGTAGTGCCTGAAATGATCAGCGCCTGCTTCAGAAAAAGTGACCTCACCCCGACCCTCTCCTAAGGGAGAGGGAGAAGGACCGTTATTGAGGTAGTAATAATCGTTCTCATGAAAATCGTTGCCCACATAAATATCATCCCACCCATCGTTATTAAAATCACCGGTGGCAATTCCCAGCCCGTAACCCAGGTTGCTTTGGTAAATGCCTGCTGTGGCAGATACATCGGTAAATTTTCCGGTTGAATCCAGGTCGTTACGGTAAAACCGGTCGCCCGATACGGCATCAAATTGACGGCGGTTAGTGGTGTCCCGTATGTTTGAATTGGGTTTTTGTGAATGGTTAAGCAGGTAACAATCCAGGTCGCCATCGCGGTCGTAATCAAAAAAAGCAGCCTGTGTACCAAAGCCGGAAAAATCCAATCCGTATTTCTCGGCACTTTCTGTAAAACTGTTATTGCCGTTATTTATGAAAAGTTCGTTATGCCCGGTTAACCCATGGTGCAGGCTGCTGGCGCAAACATAGATATCCATAAAGCCATCCCCGTTCACGTCGGCCATGGTTACACCCGAACACCAGTCGGCCGTGCCGGCCACACCGGCTTTTGCGGTAATGTCTTCAAAAACAAAATTCCCTTTGTTGAGATACAGTTTATTGTTGCCCCGGCTGTTTGCCGTAAAATAAATATCGGGCAGGCCGTCGTTATTAATATCCCCCGTAGCTACGCCTCCCCCGTTGTAATAATACAGGTAATAGAGTATGTTGAACATATCCTTATTCGCCAGCTTGTTCTCAAACCCGATATTGGTTTGTGAGGAAGGGATGCTTTCAAACATGCTTTCATTTTTTCCTTTGCAGGAAGAAAAGCATAAAGCTGCAGCAACAAAAAGAGAAAGGAGTATCAGTATGGGATTTTTCACCAGCAATAAATTAGAATCGTTTTTAAGAAAAAAGGGCCAAACAAGATTGTTCGGCCCTCTCTGATTGCGCATGAAGCTTGATTTATGAAACTGCTATTTACTGTTATCTTTTGTTTGCAAAAAGAGCCTGTACTTCTGCTGCTGTCAATGCCACGCCATACATTCTTAACTGGTCTAAACCGCCTTTAAAGCTGCATGCCAGCCAATCGTCAGATGCAAAGCTGTTGGAAGGTCCGGCACCCACCCTGTATTCGGAGATCTTGCTCGTAGCCAGATTCAATGCACCATGTGTGCCCCAGTTCTTTACATTGGGGTTCTGCACTCCGTCAATATACAGTTTAACTGAGCTGTTTGTTTGATCATAGGTAAGTACCAGGTGATGCCAGGCGTTATTGCATAATCCGGCAATGGTTTGACCACCTTCCCAGGTAAACCAGTTGTCGCCGCTATTGCTTACAAACATGCTCTTTACGGCGCAGGCTGCATTGTCACCTTCGAGGAAAAGGAATCCAACGGCATTACTCCAATGAAAATTGTCTACCGCTTTCAGCGACATTATATATGAAGGCCCGTTTGTTCCATTATTATTTTTAGTTTGCCCGTTCTGTTTAAACCATACAGAAATAGACATACTGCTGCTGCCCGCCCATGTATTAAACGAAGGGTATTTGATGAATTTCTGATTCACGCCGTTAACCCCGCTTCCTGCAATACCGGTACCGCTTGTAAAGGGATTATCCGAAGGAAAGGTTGCCCTGATGCTGTCCACAGCATTCATCAGCGGGTTAGTGCTTGTACCGTCAAACGCTACATAGAACTTCAGCGGGCCGGTAGGCGAATTGGTATCAACCGGGTAATTGCCCAGTTCTGGCTTGTCCATTTTCTGGCAACCAGCCACCAGCAATAGCATGATGATGGCGGTAAAACAATGTTGAATCTTTTTTTGCATGATCGTTAAATTTAAAATTTATGATTACTACTACCATTCAGGATTTTGAACCAGGTTCGGGTTAGCATTTAAAGCGGATGTAGGTATCGGGTAGTAACGGTGCTTGTTCTGGTATCCGTTTGCTCCCAATACGCTGGTGGCATCGCCATACCTTACCAAATCAAAGAACCGTTCAAATTCCATGGCAAATTCCACCCTTCTTTCCTGCTTAATAACGCTGCGCATCTGCGCCTGGCTTACAAAAGCAATATTACCAAGGCCGGCCCTGTTTCTTACCCGGTTAACCCAGGTTACCGCATCGGGATTGCCATTACCGGTTTCATTGGCAGCTTCTGCTCCCATCAGCAATACATCCGAAAGCCGTAATACACGCTGGTTAACCCAGGTATTCTGCGATTCATTATCCGGTGTACCCAGGCCTGCGGCCAGGTAGTCGCTGTATTGGTTATACACTTTTTTATTCCAGTAAAGAGCATTGGTAAGATTTGGTAAGACAAGTCCATAACCTCCTGTATTGGTGCCCCCGTCAGATTGGTTAGAGTAAAGAATGGTAGCATCTTTTCTTACATCACCAGCTTCATATGTTCCAACCAGGTTTGGAGTAGGTGTATTCCATCCCCAGCCAAGATCCCAGGTGCCTGATCCTCTTACACCCTGACTTTGTCCAAGCCTGCTCCAGTAAGTGTTTCCATCACCGGCTGTTTTGGCAGCCTGTATCTCAAATATAGATTCGCTGCACAGTTCGCCTTCTTTCTTAAACATCTTCCAGTAAGGTGTAAATAACTGATAAGGCCCGTTATTGATAATGTCTCTGCAAATTGGCAGCGATTCTGCATAACGCCGTTGCTGCAATAATACTTTTGCATGCATGGCCTTTGCTGCCCACTTATTGGCTCTTCCGGCATATTTGGCTTCCCATACTGTTGGCAGGTTTTGTTCTGCAAAAGTAAGATCTGCATTGATCAAAGCATAGATGGCAGCCGTATCAGATTTTGCAATATTACCTTGAGCAGGTGTGCTCACCTTAAAGTCAATTTTAGGAACGGCTCCGTAGGTTCTTACCAGGTCAAAGTAAGCATACGCCCTGAAGAACCTGGCCTCCGCCGTGTTTATCACGGAAGCAGGGTCGGTTAGATTTTGCGTAACGGCATCATCCAGTATTTCGTTACAAAGCCCTATGAATATATAGTGCTTGTCCCAGTATAAACCGGCACCCCAGTCATCCTTGGTGTACTGAAAATTATCGTAAGTCTGGTGCCAGGCCGAAGCGCCGGGATCAGACACTATTTCCGCATCATCCGAACGGAAACCATTCATGGCAATATAGGCGATACCCTGGAAACCATCCCCGCAATAAGGCTGTGCGGCGGAGTTACGGATTGCTCCATACAAACCAACCGTTTTACCTTCCAGTGCTCCCACATTAAGATCAATCTGGGCAATGCTTAAAGGTTCCCTGTCAAGGAATTTTTTACATCCTCCAAAGAGGGCGATAGCCGAGATCGCAACCATAAACCTGGCTATTTGTTTTTTATATACTTGCATTTTTCAGAAATTTTATTTTTATAAAATTAGAAATTAACGTTTAAAGCAATTGTCATTATACGTGGTAAGGCACTGCCTGCACCACCAAAATCCATTCCGGAACTAAGTGCATCACCTGCAAATTCAGGCGAATACCCGATATTGTTTTTCCATGTCTTCAGGTTCTGTACCGATGCGGAAAGCCTTAGGTTTTTGATGTGTGTGATTTTAGGCAGTTTAGCCAGTGTATAACCAAGGCTCAGGTTCCTGATCCTGAAATAACTTCCGTCTTCAATACCATAGGTAGATGGCGCCCTGTTAACCAAATGTGACGAGTTAACAATGGGAACCGTACTTGAAGTACCCGCCGCAGTCCAGGCCTGGGTATAATATTTTGGATAATTATATACCGAATTCTTTTGTTCTGAAGTACCCCAAACCCTGTATATCTCGGCACCATAACTACCGGCAAAATCAATGCCCAGGTCAAAGCCTTTATAGGTAAAAGCCAGGTTAATACCATAGGTGAAATCCGGAGTTGGATTACCAATATTGGTCCTGTCCTTTTCGTCAATAATGCCATTGCCGTCAAGATCCCTGTATTTAAGGTCGCCTGGTTTAACACCGCCGCCATTGATCGTGTTCACCGGTGACGCCAGGATATCTGCATAAGATTGATAAATGCCATCAGCTATCAACCCATAGAAATAACCAATAGGGTATCCTGTTTCGGCCTGGTTAGGTGTTTGTTCGCTTGAAGTAGGGTTCCTGTTTGGATTGGCCAGGTACAATACCTTATTCTTATAAGTGGTAAGGTTACCGCTTGCAACTAAATTCAGTTCTTTGTATAATTTCTGAGTCCAGCTTGCAGTAAATTCAAAACCTTTGTTTTCAATATCCCCAACATTCGTCAACCTGGGTAAGCTGCCACCGGAGGCTGAAGGGATGTATAAAATATTACTTGTTTTCTTATAATAATAATTCGCTTCAAAGTGTAACCGGTTTTTTAAGAAATCTCCTTCAATACCCACTTCTGTTGATTGTACTGTTTCCCATTTAAGGTTAGGATCTACTTCATAATCGGGTACAATTACCGGGATCAGGTTATCGCCAAATACTGCAGAAGAATTACTGGATACTCCCGGATAAGCAGGATATGCCTTGCCCTGGGTAGTGTAGTTACCCAACACGCCGGTAGACCCTTTAAGTTTCAGGAAGTTTACGAACTTAACATTCTCCATGAATCTTTCCCTGCTGATCTCCCATCCTAAACCTATCGCCCAGAAACTCTGGAATTTTTTAGAATACTCACGGTTGATCTGGCTGGAACCATCCCTGCGGAAACTTCCTGTCAGGTAATACTTGCTCTTATAATTATAGAATAACCTGGCAAGTCCCGATACAGTAGCATACTCATCCTGAAAAGTGGCGTTGGCAATAATATTTCTGTTGTCTCCAAAACCAGAATTCAGGTACCAAAATCTTTTGTTGTTAGGGATGATATTTACACCCGGGGTTTTCTGAGCCACTGTGCCACTTACCTGCTCAAAATAATGGTAATAGGTAGTAAACCCACCAGTAAGTGTAAACGAGTGGTCACGCAGTTTCTTTTTGTAGGTTGCTATATAATCCTGTTGAAAATTACGTTGGTTTTGCAGATCCTGCCTTACTGCGGTCAACGCATTTTTATGGAATATTGCAGTAGCCGGAGTTGCGGCAGTGGGATCATACAGATCATACAACGGTGTGTATTCCCTGTTATTACGCCAGCTCATATCGGCATACCAGGTAGCCCTGAAGTTCAGGTCCCTGGTTATGTTCAGGTCAACAAAGAAATTGCCCACCAGCCTGTATTTATCGTCGATCTTCTTATCCCAGTTGTTTTCCAGTGTTGCCAGTGGATTTGTTTCTGAGTTTTGTATGATGGGTGTATTTGAATACAGGTTATAATTGCCGGAATCAACGCCGTAAGGGTTTTTGGTATAAAATGTCCGGGTATCAGAAGGTACAATGGGCAACGACCTTCTTGCATTTTCCAAAGCGCCGCTGTTATATGGCAGTTTTTCTTTTGACCCTATAACACCAAATCCTATTTTCAAACGCCTGCTTACTTTAAACTCATCATTCACATTCAGCGTTAAGCGTTCGTATTTTACATGCTTAACAAGGCCTTCATCATAACTGTATCCCAGCCCAAAATGGAACCGGTTCTTTTCAGTACTTCCATCAATGCTCAAATTGGTTGTGCTGAATTTTGCCGTACGGGTAACCGCATCTATCCAGTCGGTATTACCAGGGAAAGCCGACAGACCCGGGCCTCCTACATTATTAATAAAACTCAGGTACGATAAATTACTTGGGTCATCAAACACCCGGTTATTGGCTTCAAAGGTTGCCAGGCTGCGGAATTCATCTCCATTCGCAAGTTCAATCTTATCAACCAGTTTTTTACTGCCATAGGTAGTATTGAAGTTAATATTTACCTGTCCGGCCTTTGCTTTTTTGGTTGTTACCAAAATAGCACCCGCAGCACCTTTAATACCAAAGATTGCTAATGATGAAGGATCTTTCAATACTTCAATGCTTTCAATTTCGCTGGGGTTTACAAAATCTATATTGTCGTTGAAAATACCATCTACAATATACACCGGGCGGATGGTACCGATACTTACAGTTCCCCGGATCCTGATATCGGGTGTTGAACCCGGAATAGCAGAGTTCACAATGGAAAGACCTGCTACTTTATTCTGCAATGATGAAAGGGCATTCGTATTCGGTTGTGCAGCAATGGTTTCACCTTTTACCTTGGTAATACTGCCGGTAAGATCTCTTTTGCTGGCCGTACCATAACCGATCACCACCACCTCTTCGGACTTTTTCACCGATGCCAGCAGGCGGATATCAATAACCGACCGGCTGCTTACTTTTACTTCCTGTGTCTCGTAACCGATACTGCTGATCACCAGGGTAGCATCATTGTCAACGGTGATGGTGTACACGCCGTTATTGTCGGCAAATGTTCCGGTACCTGTTCCTTTTTGCAGCACCGATGCGCCGGCAATGGCTTCCCCGTTCTCGCCGGTAATTCTTCCGGTCACTTTTATTTTATCATTCTCCTCATCATTGGTTGAAAAAACAACCACTACGTTATTCTCCAGTTGTTTATAGGTGAGATTGCTTCCGCTGAACAGTTTATCAAGCGATTCAGAAACAGAAAGATCCTGCACTGAAAAATCTGTTTTATTTTTCAACGCTTTCAGTTTTGAATTGAACAGGAAACGATAGTAACCGTCGTCTTCTATCAGTTTCAAAACCTTTCTGATCTCCGTTTGCTTCAGGCTCAGGCTTACTTTCTGACCCATGGCCGGGTAAGCATTCACCTGCAAAGTTGTAGCGAAAAGGATAATAATGGCAAGCTTCATAACAAGCAGTGTTTTAAGAAGCGTCCCTGGCCGTTTTTTTTGGCCCTGAAGTACACTTTTTTGCATAATTTTGGTTTTGTCGTTAAAAAATACAAGCAAGTCCTTTTTGAACATAGGATTTGATTGTTATAATTTTCCGGGAAATGCTGCAACATTTCCCGTTTTTATTTTCTCATAATTTTCACCTCGTTGCCCTTAATGTAATAGCTGAACGGCATCAGGAACTGCAATTCCTTTAATGCTTCTTCCGGCGTTTCATTCACGAAGGAGCCACTGATCTTATATTCCTTCAGTTTATCACTTTCAATAACTATTTTCAGGTTGTACCACTTTTCCATTTTATGTGCCAGGTCTTCAAAGCGTTCATCTTCAAAAGAGAGTTTATTATATACCCAGGCTGTTTCCACAATATCACTGTCGGCAATGTTCTTACTCAATGGTTTGATCGTAATAGAATAGGCATCCGGCTCTGCAGGCAGCACATCAGCCCGCTGGTCTCTTGAATCCGGAACGGGATACTTGCTGTAAACCAGTTTTTCATGCGGCTTAAGCATGATCTTGGGGGTTCCGGGCCGGTTCTTGTTGATCACTTCAATGGAACCATGTATGAGTGTGGCTTCAATGGTTGATTCTGATTGGTATGCTTTTACATTAAAGGCAGTTCCAAGCACTTTAATATCTATTCCCGAAGTATGAACAATGAAGGGATGTTCGGGATCCTTTACCACGTCAAAATAGGCTTCGCCGTTCAATTGAACTTCCCGTATGTTGGATTTTAGAAAATTATCGTAGGTAAGAGAACTTCCTGAGTTGATCCACACCTGGGAGCCGTCCGGTAATTGTATCCTGGACCTTGACCCGTGCCCAACTGATATCTCGTTGGCCGGTTTTACAGATGCTATAGGAAGGCTTTTATGCTCTTCTTTACCAGAAAGTGAATATAGCAGGGTGATAGCAGCTACAAATGTTGCAGCAACCGCATATATGGCAATACGCTTGTAAAGGGGCTTTTTTTGCAGGAGCCGTGCTTGGTCAGTCAGCATTTCTGTCTGGGTTGCAACTGCTTCAAAGTCAGCATCCTTTTCCTTCAGCCTGTTCACATGGGCAAGATATGCGTCGTTGCTTTTGTGACCATTAACGGGGTTGGCATTAACCGGCCTGGAATTCCAGAATTCCTGGAGTGTTTCCAAATTAGCCTGCCATTCCTCGTTATTATTAAGGAGTTCTTCTAATTGCAACAGTTCCTCGGCCGTTGCTTCGCCGGTAATCTTTTTAGCAATTAACAACCAGTATTTTTCTTCTTTCATTACGCAAACAATGATTACGATTAACAAGGACAATAAAATATAGGAGTTACCCCTAAAGAACGGGTTACTTTTTTTGGGTAAGCAGGGAATGAAGCTCGGGGAACTGATTTTTGAACTCGCTGTGGGTTTTTATACGTCGTAAGGCTATAGCCATCTGAGCCTCAACGGTTTTTACGGATATGTCAAGCAATTTTGCCACTTCGGCATAGCGAAGCCCCTCCTCTTTTACCAGTTTGAAGATGGTTTTGCACCTTGCCGGCAACTCATTAACGGCGCCCATTATCTTTTTTACCACTTCGGCTGAAAGCAATAACTCTTCGGGGTTAAAAAAAACACTGTTCAGGCTGGTTTCCCATTCAATGTCATTGGGCAGCTTATTACGGCCATTTGATGTAAGTTTATTTAAGGAACCATTCTTTACCCCCACAAAAAAATATAAACGGGGGTTTTCTATTGAGCGTAAAGTGGCACGACGCTGCCAGATGGATATGAAGAAATCGGAAACCACCTCCTCCGCATCTTCGGATGACTTTACGATAGAACAGGCAAAAGCAGTAAGGCTCTCATGCATCTCCATGAAAAGTTTCTTATACGACTTTTCACAGTTGTGCAATGCGATTTCGGTCAGCAGGTCTTGTATTTGGGCGTTTGTTATCACAATCGTTTCACCTGTGAAGTTAGGTTTTTTTCAACCAACCAAAAAATCAGGTGCTGAATGGTAGTATCTGAGTTTGAAAAGCTGCAATTCAAACTGAGACAGTACTACAGAACCGGAGTTGGCTCTTGCATCCCACCCTATTTACCAGTTCACTATTCCAGGCTCATTTAATTCATTGACCGGAATACTCCTCATCGATCAGCTCCATTATCTTTTCAGAAAGGGCAATCGCCATCCGGTAATACCGCATGATCTCACGTGTATCACTTAACAATATGCAGTAATTCCTGATCTCATCCTTACCCATTACCTCAACCAGGTTGTCTTTTTTGGTGCCGGTGTTTTTCCGCAATGCCATTATCCGTCTGTTCATTTCCCTTTTCACAGCAAGATGTCTTGCCGTGGCATTTGTGAGCCCGACCAGTTTTTCCTGGTACAGGTCAAGTATGTCATTCCTTAATTCAATACTTCCGATCGTATTCATTTTACCGCTTGCTTTAAATCCTTCATACCTGCCGCTGTTGATCAGCAGGTGGGTTTCCGATAAAAGTACGTTCTGGTTCAGCCTTACCGAATCAGGCAACAGCTTTTTTGTGCCGGCAAAATATTGCAACGACCGCTGCTGCTGGCTATACCCATATGCTGTATCGCCTTTCATTTCTTCAATATCGCTTTCAAGGTCTGTTTTCAGGCCGAGTAAAAACTCCTTTACCTCCTCCTGCTCATGACCATGCTCCCGCCTGCGTTCCAGGAAGACCGCAAAGGAAACAGCAAAAACGATGATCAGCATTTCTATAAGTATTTCGCCGGTCTTTTTCCAAAGTGACTTTTTCCTGTTTGCCACTTCCGTTAAAATGTTGTGTACATGTTTTCTTATTTCGTGTTCCATAAATTACAGAATCGGTTTTGTTAATGCGGGTTCGTTGGTTGTAATATTGCAAATGATCCTCCATTCTCCATCAGACTGTTTTCTAAAAACAGACACCCAGGCAAAATGGGTGGTTTCTTCCATCAGCTTATTTTCTTCGTTCTTATACGTAAGCACCACCCGCTTATCCACTACCATATACGCCATGGATGCATCTGCAGAAAATTCTATAACGGGCGGCGTTACATCTTCCCATTTGCTGAACGCCACCTGGTTAAAATAATTCTGAAACTTTTTTAAGGCCGAATCCTTTACCGATACTGCGATCTTACCTCCGTTAACCGACAGCATATTTTCTGCAAACTGGCTTACAAATTGTTTGGCATTTTTATACAGGTGTGCCTGCTGCTGCTGCGTATGCAGATGCAGCAATTTTTTCTTTTCCTTTTCCAGGTCAGGCTTCCGGCTGCAGCTTGTACTAAGTGCAGTCAACAGGATCAACAGGAAATAATACAACAGCTTGTTAGTTTTTATCATGCACCTCTTTTTTCTGAAAACCGGGATCATTAAAACCGATCTTCACCATGTCAAATGTGAATGCCTTATCTCCCTGGTTAATTTCAACATGATGTGGCACCTGTAAATCCTGCACCTTCTTCCAGCCTGAGAATTTTATAACAATGATCTCTTTTTCATTAACAGGATCCTGGAAATGCAATGCGGTAAACAAATTCGTTTTCATATCAAAGAACAGGTAACACGGATGATCCAATTCGTCCGTTGCTTTCAACCGGTATGATTTTACACTACCTGATTCCACAATTTCCGGTTCCAGGAAATGGCGGAAACGCTGATCCACTTCCAATATCATGTTTATGAACGCATGCCCCCTGATCGTATATATCGCTTCCCGGCCAAGTTGTTTAACTGGGTTCAGCAACTGGACACCGGAAGTTTTGCTAAGTATCACCGCCTCATATACGCCTGGCGTATAGCTGTACTTCTGCTTAAAATAAGAGTACCCGTCTGATGCTGTATGAATTTCGGTTGTATAGTGGCCCTTTGGTGAACTGCAATTTGCAAACAAGATCATATTTCGTACACCTTTCCTGTCTGCCTCACTTCCTACCGCATGTAATGAAGCCTCTATAACCTGTTCAGCAGACCGGATTTTCTTTTCCTTCCAACCTGTACAACTGCAGCAGATCATGCACGGCACCATAACAATCAGATGCATTGACAGAAATAATTTGTTCATGGCAGATCTGTCATTCATACGTTCTGTATTTAAGTTGTGAAGACTTTATTTAAACAATGTCTGGAATATTACCCGTGCGGCACATTCACTTCCCTTTAGTGACGGGTGAAATTCATCCGGTCCGTAATAAGAATAATCACCTGTTGCCGAAAAATAATTTTTCCACACCTGTCCCACCGGGCATAAAAGTGAGTTCGTAGCCGCCGCTGCATCGCTGTAATTTTTTATCACCCCATCAAATGTGTGAAAATTTGTTTTTGCCGGCCAAACCATGTAAAAAGCCAGTTTGGCATTATACTGATTGCACAGTGTTTTTATTCTTGCGCTGTAATCCATCAGCATAGCCCGCCCATCAGCCTGCGAAGAAGGCCCTTGCTGCACCACTACAAAATGATACTGGCCGGTTGCGATCAGGGCCTGTATCTGTCCATCGTTCCAATGATCTTCCAGTGCATAGTTGGGGTAAGCGATCATCCTTGTCCGGATCTCTACCCCGCTGTCTCTCCCGATCCCGGCAATAATATCCGGAAGGTTATTGGTATAAGTAAGGCTGTTACCAATAAAAAGAATACGGTTAACAGAATCGTTTACAATCACAGCGGGTTGCCCAGGCTGAGGCTTTGACTTTTTGCATGCGCCGTTAGTTATACTCAAAGAAGCAAAAACCAGCACACTGCATATTACAGCCAGGTGTTTTGAGAACAGTATTTTCATGGAAGTTATTTTAGTTGATTATTTTATTCAGCCGGCTCAGTATCACCTGAACAAAGCTTCTGTACTTATCCAGTAAATATCTCCGCCGCCGTTTTGTGGCGATGTGAACAGTTTGCCCAGTTCTTCAAACGTAACCGCGTTACCAGGAAATGACCTTTTCAGATCATTTCGCTCGCTGGCAAAGAACAATATTTTTTTATCTGGACTTATAAAGGGGCAATAATCCAGTTTCTCAGAATTGAGCAATGCCAAATTCTTTGCCGGCAGCCATTTACCTGATGCATCTTTCATGCTCATATACATATCGCCCCTGCCCTTGTCGTCCTTTCTTCCGTAGGAGGTAAAAATGATATAATCCTCATCGGGTGAAACAAAAGCGTTGAATTCATAGGTCTTTGAATTAACCGCCGTATCAAGCGGAACGGGTTCATCGTACTTATCATGCTGCCACCGGGCTATGTAGATATCTTCTTTACCTACTGCATTTTTATATGCAGCAGTAAAATACAGGTTGCCACTATTTGCCACAGAAGGATAAAACTCATCTGCTGCTGTATTCACTGGCGTACCGATATTCTCAGGTTCTCCCCATTTACCGTTCTCCTTCTTCACCACCCATATATCAAAGTCTTTTATCTCAGTTCCGCTGAGCGGACGGTTGGAAGAAAAGAAAAGTTTTTTTCCATCGGCAGAAAAAGCCGGTTCCAGGTCGCTGTGCTTTCCTGCAAATGATGCAATAACCGGTTTACTCCAGCTTCCGTTTGGCTGTTTGTTTATTTCAAGTATGGTTTGAAATACTCCCTGCGGCGATTGCAGGGTATACAGTATCTGTGTTCCATCGGGCGAAATGGCGAAATCTCTTTCACCCAGGCCGGTACTGATGATGCCCGGGGCAAACAATTGGGGTGTTGCGGGCGGCCGGCTTAGATCAATGTTCTGCTGTGCAGCAGCAGTAAAAGACAGGAAAAGTAAAATTAAGAAGAAGGATCGCTGCATGTTTATGAATTGTACATTAAAACTAATCTCATACTGTGCAGGTAAAATCTTTATTCAACCAACAACGGCCCTAAATACATAGAAAGCAGTTTGAGAAGACAGTTAACATTCATGGTTTGAAAACGGCAGTTCATACCATTAAAAGTGCCGTTCCTATTTTTAGGAAAAATATACTGGCCAAATCACAGACATTTACCTGACAAAAATCACGGATCATTCCGCCCATGCAAAAAAGGATCCTGCTACATATCAGTTTCTGGTTTTGTTATTTGCTGTTCAAAACCTCCCAGAATATCGGCTCCGACCTGGGCGGTACACCGGGCAGTTTTACTTTTTCTGTATTAACAACATTATTCACCGCCCAGCTTGTTTTGCTGATCGTAAAAGTGCCGATGGTATATGCCCTGTTTTATATCAGCAACAAATACCTGGCAAAGCAATGGGGCATTTTGAAAACCCTTTTAGCGGGCTGTGCGGTATTCCTGTTAAGCCTCGCAGTATTTATGCCCGTAAAGCAGTTCCTGGTGATTGAAGGTATCTATAAAATAAACAGCAGCCTTTCGCAGGCGCTTAACTTTGCCAGCATTCTTTCTTCTTTGTTCATCCTGGTATTTGTAAGCAGTTTGGCGCTCACCATCAAACTGG
>DAOLIP010000015.1:3969-50212 GCA_035328475.1 Ferruginibacter sp. | reverse complement strand
ACGACACAACCCGTTACTATCGGTAAAAATGCAAATCCCGTAGCCACTCCCGCCGGTGCACAACCGGTAAGTATCAATGCACAAACGGCTACCCAACCTGTTGCCCAGCAATCAACCGCTGCAGGAATGAATCCTGCTCATGGTCAGCCCGGCCATCGTTGCGATATACCTGTTGGTTCACCGCTTAACAGCAAACCTGCTGCCCAGCCAACAAATCCAACAGGAACGCTCTCCACTATTACAACTCCAGCCCCGGCACCTGCCACCACACAGGCAACCGCACCGGGTATGAATCCGCCACATGGTCAACCTGGCCACCGTTGCGATATCCCCGTTGGTTCACCGCTTAACAGTAAGCCTGCACAACCAGCTGCACCACCGGTGAATGTTACAGCAAAACCCGACAGCGCAAAAAACTAATAGTATCTAAATGCACTTTTATTTAACAGCAACAAAATACCGGCATGGGTATTGGTAAATCCAAGTGCCGGAATTTTATTCATGCTGAATGAAGATTGAATAGGTAAGCATATTTCCTGTCAAAGAAGGGATAATCTTTTATCACTATGTTAAATAAAAATAGTTCATTACTAATTAAGCATTTACAGGCTGTAAAAATGTTAATGTGAATAAGTATGACAGCCAGCCATTGCTTTTATAAGCAGCGAATCATAGTTTTACAGCGTCTTACAATAAGCCTCTCATTCCGTACCTATCCTCTGAACGATCATTTGTTTTCATTGTTTTATCTCAAAAGGTGTTCATTTAATATCCTCTGAATTTCTCAGTGTGTTGCTGATTTCACCGTACTTCAGGCAATGCAACATCCTCTTCCTTTAAACCTGCGGGTTAAAAACCACTCTTTATTCATAAGCGTATATCTCCCTGTTGGGTGTTTATGCAAGCAGAACAAGAAACCAGTAATTATTATACACCTCTAAAACAAGAAACATGGAACATTTATACACGGTACATACAAAACAGGTAGAGGGCAAGACCTACTATTTTGTTAAGAAGATTATGACCTTCCCGGAGCTTGGAGAATCTGCCAACCTGGTAACCGGATATGGTATGCATACTGATTTTGAAAAAGCCTGTAACATTGCCGGCATTGAAGATATGAATGCCCGGAAAAACCTTTTAGCGGGGCTTGAACAACAAACTAAACCAAAAGAAGTAGTGCCCATGGTTAAAAGGCCTTCTGTAACGATCACCGATTCCGTGAATAAATGGCTGTCTGAAATTGGCGTGGTGGCACTAAACTAATTCCGCTCTACAGGCACGGGTTCTGTTACAAAACCCTAAAACCGGCAAATTTACTTAAAACACAAGCCCCGCTCTTTCGAGTGGGGCTTTATATTTAAAATACAAACACAAACATCCTTCGGCTCCGCTCAGGATACTTCAACTTCGCTCTGTACCTGGCGGAATTAATATTTTAATCGGGTTTCTTCCCGTCCAGAAAACTGTTGATGGTGCTGATCTCAGCCTGGTTATTATCGTCTGATTTCACCGTATAGTTGCTGTAAAAACTTTCTACGTCGGCAATGGAATTATGCAGTTCCATATTGCGGCGAAGGTAAGCAGGCACCGTTTCAAACTCATTGTTAGGGTCGGCTGCGTTAATGTTGAACGACAAGTTACGCAGTTTTGCAATCCGCTCCATGGCCCGGCGCCTAAGGTCTTCTGCTTCGTCCTGCATGGCAGGCTCCTCAACATCAGACATCGTGATGGGCTGAGTTTGTTGTACATGTTGCTCCTCCTCCGCCGCTTGATGGGATTTAACCACCAGTTGCATTTCAATCACAGGTTCGTCTTCCTGTTCTCTCGTTTGCACCTGGGGTAGCTCCTCAGACGGATTGGATTCTGGTTTTGGCTGCTCCTCCACATAAATCTGTGCAGGTTTAGCCAGGTATCCTCCTGACGAGGGAGAATTGCTAGCGTCTTTGTTAACTACGGAAATTTCTTTTTGGGTCTTCTTCTTCTCTGCTGGTTTGTCAACGGGTGGAGGACTTTGCGGGATATCAAATTCAATTACCGGAATCTGATCGTGGGCCGAAGATATTTCAAAAAACTCCGGAGCTGCATCCATTTTGTCCACAGTAGTTTTACTTGGTACTTCCACGCTTACCGCTTCATCCATTTCTTTCAGCGTAGGCATCATATCAGCCACATCATCTTTTAATGCAGGCAGTTCGGTGATCTCAGCAATGGCTTTCTCTTCTTCTTTTTCGTCAAACTGTAATGCCGGTTGTTCCAATACCGGTGTTGTTTTTTCCACAGCCGGCACTGCATTTGCCTTTGCGGGCATCTCCAGTGTCATTACGATCTTCTCATCTTTCTTTTCTTCCTGCCTTATTTCCGGCCTTTTCTCAAACGGGTCTTTGTGTTCAAAGCCGGTTGCAATTAATGTGATGCCAATCTTTTCTCCCAGGCTGTTATCGTAACCCATTCCTAAGATCACATCAGTATCATCACCTGCCTGGCTCAGCAGGTAATTCTGTATCACTTCCACTTCATCCATGGTAAACTCATGTTCGCCTTCGGCAGAATTGATATTGATCAGTATCCATTTCGCTCCACGGATATCATTATCATTCAGCAATGGTGAATTGATTGCCTGTTCGATTGCCGTTTGTGCCCTGTCTTCTCCACCGGCTGCAGCACTGCCCAGTATAGCAACGCCGCCATTGCTCATTACGGTGCATACATCAGCAAAGTCAACATTGATCTGCCCGGTGCTGTTTATCACGTCGGTGATGCATTTGGCAGCTGTAGCCAATACATTGTCTGCCTTGGCAAAAGCTTCTTTCATTTTTAAATTACCAAACTGGTGGCGCAATTTGTCATTGCTTATCACCAATAATGTATCCACATGGTTCTTCAACAGCATCACCCCTTCTTCTGCCTGGGCGATCCGTTTCTTTCCTTCGTAAGCAAATGGTGTGGTAACAATACCCACGGTAAGTATGCCCAGATCCTTACAGATCTTGGCAAGGATGGGCGCTCCGCCCGTACCGGTACCACCCCCCATGCCGGCTGTGATGAATGCCATTTTGGTATTCACTTCCAGTATGCGTTTTATCTCTTCCAGGCTTTCTTCGGTTGCCTGGCGACCGATCGCCGGGTTAGCTCCCGCGCCAAGACCCTGTGTAAGATGTGGACCTAACTGGATCTTGTTAGGAACCTTACTCAATGCAATGGCCTGGGCATCGGTGTTGCAGATTATAAAATTCACGCCTTCAATTTGCTGCGAAAACATGTGGTTCACCGCATTGCTTCCGCCGCCGCCAACACCAATTACCTTGATGATGGAGGATTGTTCTTTAGGCAGATCAAAATGTATCATAATTGTTTGTTTAAAGCCCCCTAAATCCCCCAAAGGGGGACTTTTAGAGCGTTAGAATTTATACAGCCATTAATTTTCGATTAGTAAAAAAGAAAATTGTACTGTACATGTTAATGGGTTAATTGTATTTTTAAAATCCGTTTTTGTTGCCAGCATTCATTTTCATGGCGTTATCGTTGTGTCACTCAATTATGCCGTAGTTTCATTATTCAGAAAAAATGCAAAACACGATCTCCGCTTCAATCTTCTCCATATCCCTCCCCTTTGGGTAAGATAGGAAGGGCCTTACAGCTTTGCATCTTCTTCTTCTTTGAACAGGTCGATCAGCCCGTTCTTGAAACCATCCATGAAAGTTTTCAACGACTTGCGCTGTTTTACTTTTACCGGGCCATTTGCATTCTCCACATCCAGTGTTTCCTCCACAGGTTGTTGCTGCAACGAATCCGGCACTTCTATCTTTTTGAATTGCTCCTCAAACTGTTTGTTCTTGTTCTCGTAATCATTGTATCCTTTTAATATCAAACCAATGCAGGTGCTGTACATTGGTTTGGCCAGTTCATCAATATGTCCGCCGGCCAGGTGTTCGTTGGGATAACCGATCCTTGCATTCAGGCCTGTAACATATTCTGTTAACTGGATGAGGTGTTTCAATTGAGAACCGCCACCGGTAAGTATCACACCGCCGTTCAACAAGCGGGTATCCAGTCCTACCTGTTTTAAATGGTAGGTAACAAAATCCATGATCTCGCTCATGCGTGCCTGGATGATACCGGCCAGGTTCTTTACCGAGATCTCTTTGGCAGGCATACCACGCAAACCGGGTATGGTGATAAAGGCATTTGATTTTGCTTCATCGCTCAATGCACTGCCGAACTGTATCTTCATCTGTTCGGCCTGTGTTTTTAAAACACCCAGCCCGGTTTTAATATCATTGGTGATGTTCTCCCCGCCAAATGGTATCACGGCTGTGTGTTTCAGAATGCCTTCATAAAAAACAGCCAGGTCGGTGGTACCGCCACCAATATCCACAATGGCTACACCCGCTTCGAGGTCCTGGTCGCACATTACGGCAGCAGCAGATGCCAATGGCTGAAGCACCAGGTCTTTAGTTCGTAGTCCTGCTTTCTCTACGCTGCGGTTGATATTACGTATCGCATTTTTATCGCCGGTGATGATGTGGAAATTGGCACCCACTTTCACACCGCTGTATCCAATGGGATTGGGTATATTCTGAAAATTATCGACGGTAAATTCCTGCGGGATCACATCAATGATCTGGTCACCGGCAGGGATATAAGTACGGTATTGATCCGCCACCAGCCGGTCTATCTCTTCCTGCCTGATCTCTTCCTCTATCGACTGGCGAACGATATCGCCTCTTGTTTGCAAGCTCTTGATATGATGCCCCGCAATGCCCACATACACTTCACCTATTTCCAGGTTCGGGTTGGAATCGTAGCAATTCTTCAATGCCATTTCAATGGCTTTGATGGTTTGATCAATGTTCAGCACCATGCCGTGTTGAACACCATTACTGTTGGCACGGCCAAAGCCCAGTATCTCGAGCTTGCCGTATTCGTTTTTACGTCCGGCAATGGCAGCGATCTTGGTGGTGCCTATATCCAGACCTACGATGATGGGGTTTTCCTGATTCATAATTGTATTTTTTGTGTTTGTGTTTTATGGTTCATGGTTAATAGATCATGGTTCATGGCAAGCTTCATTGGTTAATAGCTCTTTTATGAACTATAAACCATAGGCCATGAACTTGGTTCCTATGAACTATTATTAATTTGCATTCGGTTTTTGCATTACTGCTTTTGGTTGTTGATTAATTTGTTTGTCCGTTGCTGGTTTAGGGCCGGGCTTCTGACTTTGTTTCACCGGGGTTTTGGCTGTAGATACAGCACCTGTGTTTACAACAGGCGGCTTTACCGGCTCATCTTGTGGTTTCGGTTTTTCAAAAGTATAGGATGGTTGTGCAGACTCTTCCCGCTCTATGGATTGCTGAATCATACTGCTGTCAACAGTATTGCGTTCATTGTCCTGCTGTATAATTTGTAAAGAATCATTTGCCTGTTGTTGTGCCCGCTCTGCGAGCATCTGCATGATCTGTAATGTCCGCTGGGCATCGGCTGCAACATCTTCTGCTCCCCTCTTCCTGGCAACCACCTGGTTTTTATACTGAACATTGATCACACTGTAGTCATTCCATCCTGCCTTACTCATTACCTGTTTATAGAACAACTGCAGCTTGTTCAGTTTTTCATCTACATCGGTGCCATCGCCAAAAAGGATCAATTGATTGCCGATCTTCGGCATCATGTCAAACTGCCGGGCCGCTGTGATATCCACCTGGTCGATCAGTGCCATACAAAATGAATCTTTTTGTATGCCGAGACTGATGTTCTTTATATCTCCCAACAAACTGCTGTCGGTTTTCGAAAGCGCTTTTGTGTCTGACGGAAAACCGGTGAATACCGGCAGCCGGGCCGAAAATTTTTCGCTGAGGGGCAGCATGGTCAGCTCTTCGTCGATATAAAATGTATTACCCCCTTTGGTAAAGACTCTTGCCACCGGTTCTCTCTCCTGCACATTCACCCGCAGCACTTCGTTATTATCAAAAAATAATTCAGCGGCTTTTACCCAGATATTCTTTTCCAGCGCTGTTTCCAGTTTTTTAAGGTTGAAAGAACCAACAGGCTTACCTACCGGGTTATCCTGCTCAATAGCCTTTATAGAATTCAGGATATCTGTTTCATCTACAAAAAGATTGATGTCGGCTCCCTGGATATCTATCTTTATCTCCCTGCAATGCTTTGCATCTTTCCGCTGCATGGCTGCCACCAGCAATACAACAGAGCCTGCACCCAGCAATATCCAGCCAGTTGCTATTAAAATGGTCTTAATACTGTATCGTTTTTTATTTTCCAATACTTTCTTCAATAATTTTTTTTATGGGTTCAACCAGTGTGTCAATATCTCCTGCACCGGCGGTTATCAATAATTCTGTTTTATTGTTCTTTATCCAGCCAGGTAATTCCGTTTTACTTAACACCTGCTTACCCGGGTTCTTCATTCTATCCAGGATCATTTCGCTGGTCACCCCTTCTATCGGAAGTTCTCTTGCCGGGTATACCGGTAACAGGATCACTTCATCTGCCAGGTCAAGGCTCTCAGCAAACCCATCAGCAAAATCCCTTGTCCGGGTGAACAGGTGCGGCTGAAACACCACCGTGCATTTCATATTGCTGAACATATTCCTGGCCCCGGTAAGTAATGCCCTCAATTCATCAGGATGATGAGCATAGTCGTCAATAAACACTTTCTTATCTTGTTTAATGATGTACTCGAACCTTCGCTTTACTCCTTTAAAAGAACTTACTGCTGCTTTTATCTTCTCGTCATCTATTTTCAAATGCTTTGCAACAGATATCGCCGCCACCATATTCTCAATGTTGTGCATTCCACCCATATTCAATACCACCTCATTCAATTGCCAATCCTTTGTTACTATATTAAATTGATAGCTTCCATTGTCTGTTTTCACATCCGCAGCATATACATCCGCTTTTTGATCATTCAAATGATAGGTCAGGTGATTCGATCCCTTCAATTCATTTCCTCTTTTTAAACCGTACTTACTGAGTAACAAACCATCACTCTTTATCCTGGCTGAAAACTCGATAAATGCCTGCTCAACATTTTCAGCCGTACCATAAATGTCTAAATGATCCGGGTCCATTGCCGTTATAATAGCTACGTCCGGGCTCAGTTTCAAAAAACTCCGGTCATATTCATCTGCTTCCACCACGCAAACATTGTTTTCACTGCTTCCCGGCTGTGCCGGGATCTGCGACCAGAAATTAGTATTATAGTTTGCCGCAATTCCGCCGAGAAATGCATTGCACCCGTAACCACTATGCCGCAGTATATGTGCAACCATGGTGCTGCTGGTTGTTTTACCATGCGTACCTGCTACACAGATATTAAAAGAACTGTTGGTGATCATTCCCAGCACATCACTGCGTTTTACCACGCTGTAATTGTGCTGTAAAAAATAATTCAGCTCTTTATGATCTTTCGGAATGGCCGGTGTATATACCACCAGGTTTGCTTCCTTGTCAATGAACTCAATGTTGTCTTCAAAATGAACTGCTATTCCCTCCTTCACCAGTTGTTTGGTCAACACGGTCTCTGTTTTGTCATAACCGCTTACCAATACCCCTTTTGCATTAAAGTACCTGGCCAATGCGCTCATCCCGATGCCACCTATTCCTAAAAAATATATCCGCTTTATGTCCTTTATCTCTGTCATTATATACTTGCCAGTATTTCTTTTGCAATGATCTCATCGGCATTGGTGATACCCAGTTTACCAATATTGCTTTTCAATTCCTGTTGTTTGCTATCATCCTTTGACAGGGCCAGAACCGCCGGGACCAACCGTTCTAACGCCTCGCTGTCTTTTATCATTATGCCGGCATTTTTATTAACTAAACTTTGTGCATTCACAGTTTGATGATCTTCTGCTGCGTACGGGAACGGAACGAATATCACCGCCTTTTTCATTACACATAATTCAGCAATGGCCATTGCCCCGCTGCGGCTTATCACCATATCGGCGGCAGCATAAGCATATTCCATCTGGCCGATAAAATCACCCACCCACACATCGTTCCTGCCTGCGGCTCTTTCCTTTGCTCTTGCCGCATAAGGTTTGCCCGTTTGCCAGATAAGCTGAAGATCATTTTTTTCAAACGCATCCAGGTCTTTATCCAGCGCTTCATTAATACTTTTGGCTCCCAGGCTTCCGCCGATGGAAAGAACTGTTTTCTTCGCAGGGTCTAATCCAAAAAATCTTATTCCTTCTTCCCTGCTGATATCGTTCTTTGTTATGACGGACCTTACCGGGTTTCCCGTGATCATTATTTTGTTTGCCGGAAAGAATTTTTCCATTCCATCGCTGGCTACAAAAATCCTTGTTGCTTTTTTACCCAGCATGATATTGGCTTTACCTGCAAAGGAGTTGCTTTCATGAATGAATGTTGCAATTCCTTTCGTCTGCGCAAAACGCAATACCGGGAAGCTGGAATAACCGCCAACCCCGATCACCGCCGTGGGGTGAAAATTTTTAAATATCCGTTTCACCTGTATAAAACTTTTCAGCAGCTTAAAAGGCAAGCCGATATTTTTTATCAAAGAACTCCTGTTGAATCCCGCTATGTCCAATCCTTCTATCTTAAATCCTGCCTGCGGTATTTTTTCCATTTCCATTTTTCCCCTGGCGCCTACAAACAGTATCTGTGTTTGTGGCTCCTGCTTTACAATGGCATTGGCTATTGCAATTGCCGGAAAAATATGTCCACCCGTTCCTCCTCCTGCTATGATGATTCTATTGGTCATTTGTCATTGGTCATTCGTCATTGGGTCATTTGTTATTAAGCCATTGTTATCAGAACCAGCGTTCTCTCTTAATGACTATTGGCTAATGACCTCCTTTTCTCCTTCCAGTTGCTCTACGTTTCTTGCCACACTTAAAATAATTCCGATGGATAAACAGGTGAATAAAAAACTGCTTCCACCCATACTCACCAGCGGCAACGTAACTCCCGTATTGGGAAAAATATTCACGTTCACCCCCATATTGGCTATTGCCTGTATCACCAGCATAAAACTCAGTGCCAGTGCCAGGAAAGCGCCGAAGGCATACGGACATTTCCGGTACAACCGGATACACCGGTACAGAAATAACAGGTATATGAATACCATGAATACGCCTCCGATCAATCCATACTCTTCCAGTATGATGGCATAAATAAAATCGCTGTACGAATGCGGTAAAAAATTTCTTGCCTGGCTTCTGCCGGGTCCTCTTCCCAGCCAGCTTCCGCTTGCAATGGCGATCTTTGCCTGGTTTACCTGGTATTGTTTTTCATTCACGTCTTCTTTCCTGCTGTACATAAAGGTTTGAATGCGGCCGATCCAGGTGGGCACCCGCCCAACAGAGAATATCGCCGGAAGATCCTTTGCTTTTAGTTCTTTTTTATCATAGGTGCTTACTGCAACTGTGAATAAAATTGCAATGGGTATGCATGCCAGCCCGATGGTTATTAAAAGATGACGGGTGCTTACCCTGCCGATGAACATCAGCATGATACTGGTACCGGCGATCAACAACGATGTAGAAAGATTTGAAGGAGCGATGAGTAAACAAATAATACCTACCGGTACAATGATGGGCAGGAATCCTT
This sequence comes from Ferruginibacter sp., assembly GCA_035328475.1. Classification (GTDB taxonomy): domain Bacteria; phylum Bacteroidota; class Bacteroidia; order Chitinophagales; family Chitinophagaceae; genus Ferruginibacter. The sequence goes on along the minus strand of DAOLIP010000015.1, from coordinate 40,609 downwards.
TTTTAAAATCCTTGATCACATTCTGTTTACGGCTCAATTGCCTGCTCAGGTACATGAACAGGGCAAGTTTGGCCATATCGGATGTCTGGAAGGTCATGTTAATGACCGGGAGTTTGATCCACCGGGTTCCTTCATTCAGTTTTACTCCAAAGAAATAAGTATAGATCAGCAGGAAGATGGAAGCGACGAACAGGATAGATGCCACTCTTGAATAAATAGTATAATTAACAAGGTGCGCAAAATAAATAATCAGCACCCCCAGTATGATAAACCCGAATTGTTTGAAGAGATAACTCTCCGTGCTCTTGCTGTATTTATAGGCCAATGAGCCGGTACTGCTGTATACAACCAGCAGGCTGATCAGCGTAAGGATAACCACGATGCCCCATATAACACGGTCGCCCCGGGTTTTGCTAACCAGGTTGCCACCCATATTACTGATGTTGGGTGTAAAGAAGGATCGTATGTTTATTTGTTCAGCCATGACCTCACCCTCGTTCCCTCTCCTGCAGGAGAGGGAGGCCGGGCATTTTATTTATTTTGAACTTTTATGCCTAAGCATTTCAACATTTATTATTCTATTCAACTTTATTACCTCATCCTTCGCTTTTATCTTCCAGTTCCCTCTCCTTAAGGAAAGGGGTTGGGGTGAGGTCTATAATTCCTTTACTGCTTTTTTAAACTGGTTCCCCCTGTCCTCATAATTTTTAAACAGGTCAAAACTTGCGCAGGCCGGGCTTAACAACACTACATCGCCCTTGCTGGCAAAATGAAAGGCCGAGCGTACCGCATCAATTGCATTATCGGTATTCACCATCGTTGGAACGATCTCAGAAAATGCCTTGTGTATCTTACTGTTATCCGTTCCCATACAAACAATGGCCCGTACTTTTTCTTTCACCAGTTCGGTCAGCAGTGAATAATCATTTCCCTTATCCACCCCGCCCAGTATCAGCACCACCGGTTTTTCCATACTTTCCAATGCATACCAGGTACTGTTCACATTGGTAGCTTTGCTGTCGTTAATGAATTCCACATTTTTAATGGTGGCAACCGTTTCCATTCTATGCTCGAGGGTTTCGAAGGTTTGCAGGGCTTCCCTGATCTTTTCTTTTCGGATATCAACAGCGGTGGCAGCCAGGCTGGCGGCCATACTATTATAATGATTATGCTTTCCTTTCAGGGCAAAGTCCTCTATGCTCATCTGCATCTCTTCATTTTTCCATTTGAGGTGCATTTTTGCATTGAGCAGGTAAGCACCTTGTGGCAGTTGTTTACTCATGGTAATTGGGGCTGGTGTTGATTTAATGGAATAGTTGCTGATTGTTTTCACAGTGACTTCGTCATCCATGTTGTAAATAAAGATGTCATCCTTTTGCTGGTTCAATGCGATACGGTACTTACTGCTTATATAATTCTCAATTTTATATTCATAGCGGTCCAGGTGGTCTTCAGTAATATTGGTGAGTACCGCCACATCCGGCCTGAATGTTTTGATATCATCCAGTTGAAAGGAACTGATCTCTGCCACGTACAGCGGTTTGGGATCTTCGGCTACCTGCTTGGCAAAAGAATATCCCACATTGCCCACCATGGCGCAATCAAGGCCCCCGGTTTTGCAGATATGGTAGGTTAATGCCGTGGTGGTTGTTTTACCATTGCTGCCCGTGATGGCGATGATCTTACTGTTTCCTTTATAGCGGTAAGCCAATTCAATTTCACTTATGATGGGAATACCTTTGGCCCGTATCTGTTTCACCAGTTCATTCTTTTCCGGTATGCCGGGGCTCTTCATCACTTCATCGGCATTCAATATCTTTTCAGTTGAATGCTGCCGTTCCTCAAAATCAATATGACCTGCTTTTAATTCCATTTTGTAATTGTCTTTTATCTCGCCGCCGTCACTCACAAATACATCATACCCCTTTTGCACACCCAGCAAGGCGGCGCCAACGCCGCTTTCCCCTGCACCGAGTATGACTAATCTTTTCTTCATTGTCGTTCTCCGTCATTATTTTAAATGACGGATTAATTGGTTTTTCAATGGATAGAACTTAACGGGTTGTTGCCGGTCGGGTACTTCGGGTTTTCATATTTTCTGGACATTGGTCAACTTGAAAAACTTGAAATTGGTCTTTACAGATCTCCGTTGGTTTTTCAATAAACTCTTTATCTCAGCTTCAACGTAACAATGGCCATCAGCACACTTAATATGGTTACGATCCAGAACCGCACCGCTATCTTACTCTCATGGTATCCCAGTTTCTGGTAATGGTGATGCAGCGGGCTCATTAAGAACACACGCCTGCCTTCTCCATACTTTCGTTTTGTATATTTGAAATACCCTACCTGTATCATCACACTTAAATTCTCCACCAGGAATACAAAGCAGAAAAAAGGGATCAGCAATTCTTTACGCACAATAATAGCCAGCGCAGCAATAATTCCCCCCAATGCCAGGCTTCCTGTATCACCCATGAAAACCTGTGCCGGGTAAGCATTGTACCAAAGGAACCCGATACAGGCTCCTACAAAAGCCGCAATGAATATGGATAATTCTCCCAGGTTGGGGATATACATGATGTTGAGGTACTCGGCAAATTTTATATTGCCGCTTACATAAGCGAAAATGCCGAGGGCAATCCCAATAACGGCACTTACACCCGTGGCAAGGCCGTCTAAACCATCAGTTATATTAGCTCCATTGCTTACTGCTGTTACAATGAAAATGACGATGATGATGTAAAGAATGTAAGTATATCCACGCCAACTCTTAGGCAGAAGTTTAGCATAATTGAACTCATGATTTTTTACAAATGGAATGGTGGTAATTACAGTCTTCCTGACATCCGTAAAATACCTCATCTTCCCGTCTATCATGATGGAATCATATTTTGCAGGAGGTTCATCAGCGGAAAGCTGCGAGGTGATAACGGTTGATTTCAGCACTTCCCGTTTTACCACTACACTCGGTGTAAAATAAAGTGTAGCTCCCACTATAATGCCTAACATTACCTGTCCGAATATTTTGAACCGTCCGGCCAGGCCATCGCTGTCGCTCTTTTTATATGTCACTCCCTTCGCCTGTGCAATACGCTTAGCTCTTATCTTCAGGTAATCATCAATAAAGCCGATCGCCCCCAGCCAGACCGTACACAGCAGCATCAGGCGGATATATACTTTATCGAGGTTAGCCAGTAAAATGGTTGGAATTAAAATAGCCAGCAGGATGATGATACCTCCCATGGTGGGTGTACCCTTCTTTTGTTGTTCACCGGCCAGACCAAGATCCCTCACTGATTCACCTAGTTGCTTTTTCTGCAGGTACCTGATCAGTTTTTTACCGTATACCGTTGTGATCACCAAGCTTAATATCATGGCAAGCATCACCCGGATACTGAGAAAGCGGTACAGTTCACTTCCAACGAAGTGGTACCCTGCAGTCTTTAGCCAATCAAATAAGTGATACAACATATATTCAATTTGGTGATTTGAAAATTTGATGATTAATCAATTCACCTTTTATTTTTAATTATAACTACTTCTGTAATTTTCAAATCAGTACATCATCAAATCTTCAAATCACTTTTCCAACAGTTCAAACATTTCATTCAATACCTTCTTGTCATCAAAATCATACTTTACTCCTTTTATATCCTGGTACTTCTCATGCCCCTTTCCTGCCACCAGAACAATATCATCTTTAGCCGCCAGGCTTACCGCTGTTTTAATAGCTTCTTTCCGGTCGGCGATGGAAATGGCTTTTTTTTTTGTTGCGGCATTCAGCCCCGCTTCCATGTCTTTCAGAATTTCCAACGGGTCTTCACTTCTTGGATTATCTGAAGTAAGGATCACTTTATCGCTGTACTCACAGGCCACTTCAGCCATTACGGGTCGTTTTGTTTTATCCCGGTCGCCGCCACAGCCCACTACCGTAATGATCTTTTCATTTCCCCGGCGGAGTTTTTTTATGGTTGCCAGTACATTCAGTAATGCATCGGGGGTATGGGCATAATCCACAATACCGGTGATCTTTTCATTTTTGCTGATGCGGTAGTCAAATCTTCCCTCTGCACCATCCAAACTGCTGAGCGCCTGCAACACTTTTTCCTTATCTTCTCCCAAACAAACGGCCGCTCCATAAACCACCAGCAGGTTATAGGCATTGAATTCTCCTATCAACCGGAAGTATACTTCCTTATCATTGATGGTCATGTGCAGGCCTTCCAGGCTATTGTCTAATATTTTCCCTTTATAATCAGCCATTGTTTTCAGGCTGTAGAAATATTTTTTTGCGTTGGTATTCTGCAGCATCACGGCCCCTCTTTTATCATCGGCATTGGTGATGGCAAAAGCCGAAGAAGGAAGCTTGTCGAACCACGATTTCTTAACCCGGATATACTCATCAAATGTTTTGTGATAATCCAGGTGATCGTGCGTGATATTGGTGAACAATGCCCCGGCAAATTGCAAACCGGCAATGCGGTGCTGGTGAATGGCATGACTGCTGCATTCCATAAACACATGGTCGCATCCTTCATCAGCCATTTGCTTAAGCAATGAGTTTATACTAACAGCATCCGGCGTGGTGTGTGTGGTTTCAATGACCGTATCGCCCACCTGGTTTTGAACCGTACTGATCAACCCGCATTTATAACCCAATGCAGTAAATAGTTTCCACAACAGAGTAGCAATGGTGGTTTTACCATTGGTACCTGTTACGCCAACGAGTTTTACTTTCAAAGAAGGCTCGCCATAAAAATTATGACTCATATAGCCTGCTGCCTCTGCCGCATTTTCCACCTGTATATATGTAATGGCTTCTTTGATATTACCGGGCAGCGATTCGCATACAACTGCCACAGCGCCTTTTTCTATAGCTGATTCTATATAAGCCTGCCCATCTGCTTTTGTTCCTCTTAATGCAATGAAACAGGAGCCTGCTTCTGTCAGTCTTGAATCAATGCAAAGGCCTTTTATGTCAACATCAGTATTACCTTTTGCTGAGCGGATGGAAACCTTATATAGTATGTCCTGCAGTATCAATTCAGTGTTAATGAAATGGTTTGTGTTTTATTAATGTTTGTTCCGGCAGCGAGTGATTGGTTGATCACTTTTCCTCTTCCGCTGGCAGCAACCTTCAGTCCCATATTTTCCAACAGGTATACGGCATCCTTTAATCCCATACCTATCACGTCTGGAATAGTGGATCCGTTTACTCCTGCATTAGGCCTGGAATTCAAAATGCCGCTGTTGTTACAAACCTGTACATATCTCCAGTACCCTTCCCTGGCCGAATCAATGAAAGGCATACCCAGGTAATTGAATACGGATGCGAACTCATTCTTTGATCCGTAATAGTTATACTGTGTGCTGTCTGTTCTGGACGTTGCCTGGTATCTTTTTGAACTGAGGTAGCTTCCGTAAATGCGGTCACTTATCTCTTTAAACACGGCACCGGAAACATCAGCGCCATAAACCATTCTCGACTGCATGCTGTTTTGTATCACCACCGCAATGGTATATTTAGGCTGCTCTGCAGGAAAATAGCCAATGAAAGATGCCTGGTATATTTTGTTTCCCTTGTTGTAGCCTTTGTTGTTCAGCGCTGTTACGGCAGTACCTGTTTTACCGGCGATGAGGTAGCTGCTGTCTTTTAACTTTCTTGCCGTTCCGTGTTCACCCTGCACCACTTCCAGCAGGCATTCTTTTACCTGGCTCAGGGTTTTATCGCTGCAGATCTTTTCCACTAATACCTGTGGCTGAATGGCTTTTACTTCCACCCCATATTCTCTTATTGAGCTTACGAGGTATGGTTTCATCATCTTTCCGTTATTGGCCACGGCATTGTACAGCATCAACATGTGTAGTGGCGTAACCAGTTCTTCGTATCCATGCGCCATAAAGGGAATGGTGGTCTTACTCCAGCTTTTGCTCTTCTCATTTTTTATGAGCGGCCTGCCGGAAGAGGCCGTGATATCGACTCCCGTCATCTGGTCCAGGCGGAAACGATGCAAATGGCCGAGGAATTGAGAAGGATTTTCCTGGTAGTATTGGTATGCCATTTTTGCAAAAGCCACATTACTGCTTTTTGCAAATGCGTCCTTAACCGTGATCTCATGTTCGCCTTTATGAGAATCCCTTATGGGCAAGCCATGAAACTTCATTTCTCCTCCTTCGCAATCAACAATGCTGTTTATATCCACGTACTTGTCTTCAAGCAGGCTTATGAGTGTTGCCAGTTTAAATACCGATCCCGGTTCGGTGGCTTTACCAATGCCGTAGTTGAGGTCTTCGGTATATACACTGTCTCTTTGTTTTCCCAGGTTGGCGATCGCTTTTATTTTTCCGGTAGCCGTTTCCATTACAATAGCAGTGCCATGAAGTGAATTGTTATTTCGCAGCATTTTCATCAATGCACTCTCAGTAACATCCTGTATATAGGTATCCAGGGTAGAGATGATGTCTTTGCCATTCTCTGGTTCCACTTCACCACCATCAACCGGCATATAGGCTCCGGCCATGTATCTTACTAATTGCTCACCGGCCTTGCCTCTCAGCAGGCTGTCGTAACTCTGCTCCAACCCAACGTTGGAAGCATTGTTCCTCGACAGGCCAATGGTTCTGTTGGCAAGCAATACATACGGGTTGATGCGTTTATCTTTTGATTCGATAATGAAGCCGCTTTTATTTTTACCGAGTTTTACCAAAGGAAAATCCCTGAGTTCTTTATATTGTGAAAAGGATATTCTTTTTTTAAGGCTGTGATACCTGTCTTTGTTCTTATAGCCAAGCTGTAATTCCTTTTTATATTCTGCTGCTGTTTTATCATTAAAAAGACCGGCGAGGTAAATGCTTAGTGAATCCAAATTCTCTTTAAACCGTGCGCCATTTTTATCACGCAGTCCTTCGGCGCCAAAATCAACAAACACATCAAATACCGGTACCGATGTACTCAGCATATTTCCGTCCTCGCTGTAAATAGTTCCCCGCTCGGCATCAATGGGCAGGTATTTCAAATGCAGACTGTCTCCCATATTGGTCCAATACTCCCCTTCTGCCTGCTGTATATACAAAGCCTTTCCCACTACTACCACACCGAGTAATACTATTCCTAAAAAACAGAGGTAAACTCTCCAGAGTATGTCTTTTTTTATATCCAAATGATCGGTCGCCCGAAAGCGTTTTTAAAATGTGAGTTCTTTAAAACTGGCCGGTACCTGTCCTTATTTTTTCTCCAGCAAATACGGAGGAGATGTTAGTTCTTTTAGTCCCAGCGGCTCCACTGCTTTTATCAGTTCACTTGCCTTACTCCTGAAAATAACCTCGCTCTTGATTGTCTTATACTCGTACTCCAATTCTTTTATATGTTTCTCGGTTACACTGATCTTTCTTGTCAGCTTATCAGCATAATGCCCATTATAGATATACAATACCGCCAGCAAGGCCAGGAAAAGAAAGAAGGGAATATTCTTCACCACCCACCGGTGGCTGATGAATTTTTTCCAGTCTGTTTTTGACGTGGTTGATTGCTGTTCTTTTTCTTTGATTTCTTCTTCAATCATACCTGGTATTGAATATTTTTATTTTAAAACTTTTACTTTTTTTCGGCCACCCTGAGTTTTGCACTCCGTGAACGGCTGTTTTGTTTTAATTCAGCTTCTGATGCAGTGACTGGTTTTTTGGTGATTATCTTCAGCGGGCTTTCGGTACGGCGTCCATAAACATCGTCGGGCGGGGCTTCATCAAAAGTTCCATTGCGAAAAAAATTCTTCACAATGCGGTCTTCCAGTGAATGAAACGTTATAACAGCAATGCGGCCTCCGTTTTGAAGAACATCTACCGCCTGTTGCAGCATTTCTCTTAATGCGCCAAACTCGTCATTCACTTCTATTCGTAAGGCCTGGAATACCTGGGCAAAGTATTTCTGAGGATTCCCTTTTACCACCGGTTTTACTGCCATCTTAAACTCATTGATGGTTCTGATGGGTGCAAGCTGCCGTTGTGTTACGATCGTTTTCGCTAATGTTTTTGCATTGGTTACTTCGCCAAACTGTTCAAAGAGTTTATGCAACTGCTGTTCAGAATGATCCCGGATGATATCCGCAGCCGTTTTTTGCTGGCGCTGGTCCATTCGCATGTCCAGGGCTGCATCAAAGCGGATGGAGAAACCCCGGTCTGCTTCATCAAACTGGTGACTGGAAACGCCAAGGTCAGCAAGGATCCCATCCACCGAAGTAATTTTATGCAATCGTAAGAAGCGTTGCAGGTGCCTGAAGTTTTGGGGAATGAATAATACCCGGTCGTCTTTAGGCAGATTGGCTGCAGCATCTTTATCCTGGTCAAAGGCTATCAGTCTTCCATTCCCGCTTAATTCTTTAAGAATAGCAAGACTGTGTCCGCCTCCACCAAAAGTGCAATCAACATAAATGCCCGCAGGATTAATCTGCAATCCATCAATACATTCCTTCAGTAATACAGGAACATGATAATTGGCAGGTTGATCCGTTAATGGGTCAACAGATGATATTTTATCTGAGTTGCCCATACTTATCAACTATTCAACTTATCATCCCGCCTGTTCATCACCTCATTGGCCAGGTCGCTGAACGATTGTGGTGTAAAAGTTTCAAAGAACTGTTTATACTTACTTTTATCCCAGATCTCAATTTTATTAACTGCCGAAACCAGTACAATGTCTCTCTCCAAACCGGCGTGTTCGGCCAGGTTCTTTGGCAACAACAACCTGCCGGCAGAATCCAGTTCCAGTTGCGTTGCCCCGTTCAAAAAGTAACGCCTGAATTCACGTACCTTAGGGTCAAAATCATTCAGTTTGCTGATCTCAGAAAAAATAGGTTCCCAGCTTTGTTGGGGGTATAGGGTCAGGCACTTTTCAAACCCCCGGTTTATGATAAACAGGGAGGATGCCTCTTCCGGCAGTTGCTTTTTAAAGCCTGCCGGTAAAAGGAAGCGCCCTTTGGCGTCTAAAGTGGCTTCATATTCTCCCAGAAAACCTATCATTTTCAATCAATTATCCTATTAATTAACAGATATTTCCACAAAATAACACTTTTTCCCACTTTCTGAACAAATTTGGTATAAAGTTTTTTTTCCACATGGAGCTTTGCTGCAAGGGCGTGGCTTTGAAGCAGAAAAGACCTATGTTGCTGTGAATTGAATGTGGAAAGCTGTGGATTACTGTTAATTTCTTAAGATAAACCCCCTACTTATGACATTGGCAGGTTATTCAGGAACTCCACTTATAAAAAAACTAGGCATAAACCCCGGGATGAAGGTTCTGTTGGTAAATCCACCTGCGGATTATTTTGAATTACTGCAAACAGACATCTCTGGACAACTTGTTTCATCACGACAAACGCCCGATCTTGTACATCTTTTTGTAAAAAACAGTGCAGTTTTTACAACAGCAATGAAAAAAGTTCTGAGCCTATCTAAACAGAATTCCTCCGTGGTGATCTGGGTTTCATGGTATAAGAAAAGCGCAGGCATTGCTACGGATATAACAGAAGATGTTATCAGGCAATTTGCCCTTAAAAATAATTTAGTGGATATTAAAGTGTGTGCGGTAAGTAATGAATGGAGCGGCTTAAAACTGGTAGTTCCGGTTTCGAAGCGATAAGGTTATTATTTAGCAAGGGGTATAGTAACGGTAAAACTGCTGCCCTTACCCAGTACGCTTTCTGCTTTAATGTTTCCATGATGAGCATCCACCATGGTTTTCACATAGCTCAGTCCCAATCCAAATCCTTTTACGTTATGCACATTGCCTGTATGCGCCCGGTAGAATTTTTCAAAAATCCTGTTCAGGGTTTCTTTTGTCATGCCGATCCCGTTATCCTCTATCCGTATTTTTAACGCATTGCCGGCATTCTTTGTACTTAGCTTTATATGCGGATTTTCTTTTGAATACTTCACGGCGTTGTCAAGCAGGTTATTAATGAGGTTGGTAAAATGTACTTCATCAGCCAGGATGATGTCTTTCTCTGCTTCGAGGCTTACATCCAGTTTACCGTTTTTTTCTTCTACCTGTAGTTGAATATTATTCAATGCACTTACAATCAGGTCGTGTGCATCCATTCTCTTTAGCTTTAGCTGTACTTCCTGCTTATCCAGCAAAGCGGCCTGCAGTATGGTTTCCACCTGCTTATTCATTCGTTTGTTCTCTTCCTTGATGATGCCTGTAAAATACCTGCTCTTCTCCGGATCGCTGGCCACTTTTTCATTCTTCAACGCATCCACGGCAAGCGATATGGTTGCCAACGGTGTTTTAAATTCATGCGTCATGTTATTGATAAAATCTGATTTAATCTCGCTCAGTTTTTTCTGTTTCAGCAATGTTCTTATGGTAATGAAAAAAGCGGTAGTTATTATTACTGTAAACAATATTGCACCAATAATAAACCAGATCATTTCTTTCCATACCAGCCGTTGCTGGTGTGGGATGATCACGTAAAGCAATTCCTCTCTTACCAGGTTTTCAAAATTGCTTCCGCTGGGTGGCTCCAGCGAGTAAACAAGGTTCAGGCTATTGGAAGAATCAGCATAATACTTGAAAAAATTCTCACTGTATACCTGGTCACCATTGATCGCATTTATCCGCACATTGAATTCGAACGGGTAATTATTCAGGTTAAATTTATTAAGTGCCGTACGAATGATCTCGGCTATTTCATCTTTTGAAAACCGTTTGATGACCGAGGGTTTAAAATACTGCATCTGCAAACGGTCGCCCGGGAAAAGCAGGTCATTTTTTGGCAATTGCAACAGGGAGCCTTTTTCCTGGGTCAATACAGCTCCTGCATAACCCACCGCCTGAACAAAATTATCCTCGATCTGTTTATTACGTGAATCACGGGCGCTTTGTATCCACAGTACCTGGAAAAAAATAAGCCCCAGCAACGAAAGCAGGATCAGCACCGTTATAATAGGAAATATCTTCTTCATCTGCCGGTAAAGGTAAATCAGTATACTGCGGTAAAATACGTAAAACTAATTAAACCTTAAATTTAACTAAGGTTTAGAATTTTGCTGAATTAACCCGTGAATGAATACATTTTTCAGCAATTAAATATTACTTTAGAAATATGATTGAACCAGGTGCCGGCATACTGCTTATTGCAGATCCTTTTTTAAAAGACCCGAATTTTCTGCGAACGGTTGTGCTTTTATGCGAACACCGTGAAGAGGGAAGTTTTGGACTGGTTTTAAACAAGCAGATCGAACAGACACTGGATCAATTGATCGCCGACATGGAGGGTTTCAGCTTCCCTGTTTACTATGGCGGGCCTGTACAAATGGATACGCTTCATTTTCTGCACCAATACCCCGACCTCATTCCCGACGCCATTAAAGTAGGTAATGACATTTACTGGGGTGGGAATTTTGAATCGCTTACTGCCCTGATAAAAAATAAGAGCATCGACGGATCTAAAATAAAATTCTTCGTTGGTTACAGTGGCTGGGGCCATGGCCAGTTATCCGGTGAGATGGAAGAGAAAAGCTGGCTTACTGTATCTGCCAGCAGCAACCTGGTGTTTGGTACTGCCCACAATGAGATATGGAAAGACAGCTTGCGGCATCTTGGTGGTGAATATGAAGCCATGGTTAATTACCCCATTGATCCGCAGTTAAACTAATGAAAGAAATATCCTTATCTTTCTTTTCAAAACCAGCAACTGTTGCTTTATTCATTCGTTAAAATCATTGCCCGGCTTGCTATACCCATCTATTGCAGGAATATTACTATTGATCACAAAGAATATTTGAAACACAAAGGGCCGCTGCTTCTTGCCACCAACCACCCCAACTCTTTCTTAGACGCTATTATACTTTGTACTTTGTTTGACAAACCCGTTTATTCACTGGCACGGGGAGATGCATTTAAGAACAGGTTTTTTGCCAGGTTTCTTTTTCTTTTCAAAATGTTCCCGGTTTACCGGGTAAGTGAGGGTGTAGAGAACCTGGAAGAGAACTACAAAACCTTTGAACAATGCAAAACCATTTTCAAAAAAAACGGTATTGTACTCATCTTCAGCGAAGGCAGATGCATCAATGAGTGGCATTTAAGACCGCTTAAAAAAGGTACGGCACGACTGGCCATCAGCAGTTGGGCCGAAGGCATTGACCTGGAAGTGCTGCCCGTTGCAATCAATTACAGTTCCTTTAAAAGATTGGGAAAGAATATGAAGTTATTCTTCGGAAAAATGATCACAAAGGAACAGGTGGATTATAAAAACAGCGACGGGCTTGCCATCCGCCAGTTCAATGATATCTTAAGAGAACAACTTGGGCAATATGTGTATGAAATTGATGAGCATGATCACAAAAAACTGAAGGAAAAATTCTATGTGCCGCAACCGGTAGTTAAAAGGGCCCTCCTCTTTATTCCGGCAGTGGCCGGATTCATCATGCATGCTCCTCTTTATTATTTTGTACAATGGCTGAGCAACAGCATGAACAAAGAACCGGGCCATTATGATTCCAAGATCGTGGGACTATTGTTTATTCTTTATCCGATTTTTTTATTGCTGCTGAGCTTTATTGTTCTTTTGTTTACCGGCAACTGGTTATCGTTCCTGCTGTTACTGATCCTTCCTTTCACTGCATGGTCGTATGTTCAATTGAAAAAGCAACTGGATTAGATAGAAAATGATCCAGGCCCCTGCCACTGCGGGGGGCCCGACTCAATAAAAAAGCCCACGCAATTGTATGGGCTTTTAATAGAATTATTTATGTTCTTACACTTCTGCTGCTCCTTCTACCAACACGGTTGTCTTATTATTCAGCACTTCTACAAAACCACTCTTAATAGTGTAAGAAGACGTTTGTGTTTTGTCTTTCAGAATTTTCAGCCTCCCTTCTTTTAACGCACTTACCATAGGAGCATGTTTGTCCAGTACTTCAAACAAACCGCCGATACCCGGCAACTGTACGCCGTATACATCGCCGCTGAAAATTTTCTGTTCGGGTGTTAATATTTCTAGTGTCATAAAATCGATTTGATGATTTGGTGATTTGATGATTTGGTGATCCTTGTATTTAATCAATACATTTTCAAACCATCAAATCTTCAAATTAGGCTTTCGCCGCCTCCATCAGTTTTTTACCTTTTTCAATGGCATCTTCCAGTGTACCTACCAGGTTAAATGCTGCTTCGGGATATTCATCCACTTCACCATCCATAATGGCATTGAACCCACGGATGGTATCTTCAATTGGAACCAACACACCCTTTAAACCGGTGAACTGTTCGGCCACAAAGAACGGCTGGCTCAGGAAACGCTGTACTTTACGTGCCCTTGATACTACCAGTTTATCTTCATCACTCAATTCATCCAGACCAAGGATGGCGATGATATCCTGTAATTCTTTATAGCGCTGTAAAATAAGTTTTACACGGTTAGCTGTATTATAATGTTCGTCGCCAACGATCAATGGAGTAAGGATTCTTGAAGTTGAATCCAACGGATCCACGGCAGGGTAGATACCCAGATCGGCGATCTTACGGCTCAATACCGTAGTAGCATCCAGGTGAGCAAATGTTGTTGCCGGAGCCGGATCGGTCAAGTCATCCGCAGGTACATACACCGCCTGTACGGAAGTGATTGAACCATTCTTGGTGGAGGTGATCCTTTCCTGCATCAATCCCATCTCGGTAGCCAGTGTTGGCTGGTAACCCACTGCAGATGGCATACGGCCCAACAGGGCCGATACTTCGGAACCTGCCTGGGTAAAACGGAAGATATTATCAACGAAGAAAAGGATATCCCTTCCCTGCCCGGTTCCATCTCCATCCCGGAAATACTCTGCCAATGTTAAACCACTCAATGCCACACGAGCCCTTGCTCCCGGTGGTTCGTTCATCTGGCCGAAAACGAATGTTGCTTTACTTTCTTCCAGGCCTTTCAGATTCACTTTACTCAGATCCCATCCGCCTTCTTCCATACTGTGTTTAAACTCTTCGCCGTAATTCATGATACCTGCTTCTATCATTTCTCTCATCAGGTCATTTCCCTCACGGGTTCTTTCTCCCACACCGGCAAATACTGATAAACCACTATATGCTTTTGCAATATTGTTGATCAATTCCTGGATCAATACGGTTTTACCCACACCAGCACCACCAAACAGACCGATCTTTCCACCTTTTGCATACGGTTCGATCAGGTCAATTACCTTGATACCGGTATATAATATTTCGTTTGCCGTACTCAGGTTTTCAAATAATGGCGGCTTGGCATGAATGGGACGACCATTTACCTTGCTTACCTGTGGCAGACCATCAATGGCATCACCGGTTACATTGAACAGGCGGCCTTTGATCGCTTCGCCGGTTGGCATAGCAATTGGTTTCCCGGTGTCAACCACCACGGTTCCCCGAACCAAACCCTCTGTTCCGTCCATCGCAATGGTACGTACACTGTCTTCCCCCAGGTGTTGCTGAACTTCAAGCACCAGCGTGTCGCCGTTTTCACGCTTTAATTCAAGGGCGTTTAAGATCTCAGGAAGTTTACTGTCATTGTCGAACTGAACGTCAACCACCGCACCGATGACTGATTTGATTTTACCTGTATTGGCCATAAATGATACTTTATTATAATGAAGTCTGAATTTGAGCGGCAAAGGTAAGGGATAGAGTTTGAAATTTGAAATTTCAAATCGCCCCTTTTTATGCTTTTCAGAAGGGGAAAATGTGGGGGTATCCGGGCCCGGAATATTAACCCATACAATATATCAATGGCTGTTCGTTAATAGAGAAATTCCTTAGTTTCAATTTAAAATTCAGCCATGCTGCCCAGGCTTAAAAAAATCTTACGGATAGCATTCATAAGTGCCAATGTACTTACCATCCTGCTTTACCTGATGGCCTGCCTGGTTCCGTTCATCAATTCGGGCAAGTCATGGTTCATCGCCATGCTGGGACTGGTCTTTCCTTTATTATTTTTAGTGATGACCGGTTTCCTGGTCTACTGGATATTCCGCCGTTCGAAATGGGCCTTTGTTTGCCTGGCTGCCCTGCTGCTCAGCTGGAAACAGGTATCGGTAATGTTCAGTTTTCATTTTCCTCAAAAATTCACGGAAGCCAAATCGCCGCACACATTAAGAGTACTTACCTGGAATCTTTCCAATTGGGGAGGATCAAACCGCTCTGATGGGAAGAAAGCAGATTATGAAGAGGAGATGACCGAAGTGATCAGGAAAAGCAATGCCGATGTTTTGTGCCTGCAGGAATATGTTTACTTAAAAGAAAAGAAAACCAGGGATACGATTCCCATGGCCCTGCAGGAAGGCGGGTACAAATACAGTTATTTTGTGCAAACGCATTATACCTACCGGATCTATAAAAGCACCATCATTACAGCAGTGGCTATTATATCTAAATACCCCATTGTGGATACCGCCCATTTCTTTTATAACTACGATGATTTTGCCGAGCCAATTATTTATGCCGATGTAAAAGTGAATGATAAAACAATACGGGTATTCAGTAATCATCTTCAATCGGTGATGTTTGAAGACCACCATTACCGGGCCCTGCATAATTTAAAAGATCCCACAAAGGCAAGCATCGCTGATTCAAAAGCCGTTGCCTACCGGTTGCGGAATGCGTATGTAAAAAGAGCCGGCCAGGCCGAACTGATCAATAAAAAGGTAAAAGAAAGTCCGTACCCGGTAATAGTTTGCGGCGATTTTAATGACGTACCGAATTCTTATTCTTATTTTACTGCTAAAGGGACCCTGCAGGATGCATTCCTGAAAAAAGGTTCGGGCTTTGGAAAAACGCTTCGCATCCTTTCACCCACTTTGCGCATTGACTATATACTGGCCGGTAAAGAATTTGATATAGCACAGTATCACAAAATGGAGGTGCCTTATTCCGATCATTATCCCATCCTCGCCGATCTTGAATTTACCAAGGACTAATTCATGGTTTTAAAAACAATGGCAGCGATCAATCCGCCAACGATCGGGCCAACAACCGGTATCCAGCTATAACTCCAGTCGCTGTCCCGTTTATCTTTTATGGGCAGAATAAAATGCATGATCCGTGGGCCCAGGTCTCTTGCCGGGTTAATGGCGTAACCGGTAGGTCCGCCGAGAGATAAACCTATGCCTAAGATCAACAAGGCAACCGGTAACGCATCCAGGGAGCGCAGGCCGGCATCGGCACCTGTAATAAAGAATATTCCGAATACCAATGCAAAAGTGCCAATGATCTCTGTGGTTAAATTAGATACGGTATTCCTGATCGCCGGGCTGTTACAAAACACGGCCAGTTTTGCATCGGCATCGGTGGTTTCATCAAAATGTTTTTTGTAAGCAAGCCAAACCAGCAAAGCACCAGTCATAGCGCCTGCAAATTGCCCGGCTATATACAGTGGTACATTGGCCCAATCAAATTTTCCGGCTGTTGCCAGTCCTATACTCACTGCGGGATTTAAATGAGCGCCGCTTTGTGCGGCGGAAATATATACGCCTACAAACACAGCCATGGCCCATCCAAACGTAATAACGATCCATCCGCCGTTTTTACCCTTTGTTTTATTTAATACCACGTTGGCTACCACGCCATCGCCCAATAAGATCAGGAAAGCGGTTCCGATGAGTTCAAAAAGAAAATTATTCATAAGCAGTAAGTTGATTTTATTAAGATTTATTAATTCGTGAATAAAAAACTATTTATCATCGGCCCATGCAACAGCAGACTTAACTGCCCGCTGCCATCCTTTTTTTAAAACAGCCTGTTCTTTTTCGGGCATGGCAGAATTAAAACCGGTATCTGCCTGCCATTGTTTCTGTATCTCATCAATACCGCTCCAGAAACCAACCGCAAGCCCCGCAAGATAAGCAGCACCTAATGCCGTTGTTTCGGTTACTTTCGGACGAACAACTTTTGTATTTAAAATATCCGCCTGGAACTGCATCAGTAAATTATTGGCAGTGGCGCCACCATCAACCCGTAATTCTTTAATGGAAATGCCTGAATCGGCCTCCATCGCTTTCAATACATCCATGGTTTGATAAGCGATGCTTTCCAATGCCGCCCGGGCAATATGTGCAGATGATGTACCCCTTGTAATTCCCACCATCGTTCCTTTTGCATACTGGTTCCAGTGGGGTGCTCCCAGGCCGGCAAATGCCGGAACCACGTAAACACCATCGGCAGTATTTACCGAAGCAGCCAATGCTTCCACTTCTTTCGAAGTTTTAATGATGCCCAATCCATCCCGCAACCATTGCACCACAGCGCCGGCAATGAATACGCTTCCTTCCAAAGCATAGTTGGTAATGCCGTTTACTTTCCATGCAACGGTTGTCAATAAATTATTTTGAGACACAACGGGTTTCTCTCCCGTATTCATCAGCATAAAGCAACCGGTTCCGTAGGTATTTTTTACCATACCCGGCTGTGTACACATTTGCCCGAACAAAGCCGCCTGCTGATCGCCGGCAATACCTGCAATGGGAATATTATGCGCCGTAAGAATATTCTGTGTGTTGCCATACACTTCGCTGCTGCTCCGTATCTGCGGCAGCATGTTACCCGGTATGTCGAATATCCTTTCCAGTTCCCCATCCCATTGCAGCGTATGAATATTGCATAACATCGTACGGGATGCATTGCTAACATCGGTTACATGTATCTTGCCCTTCGTTAAATTCCAAACCAACCAACTGTCAATCGTACCAAAACACAATTCGCCGTTCTCAGCTTTCTTACGGGCGCCTTCTACATTATCCAGTATCCATTTTACCTTGCTGGCAGAAAAATAGGCATCTACGATCAGTCCTGTTTTTTCATTGATGATCTTATCCAGCCCTTTTGCTTTTAATTCATCACAAAAAGAAGCCGTTCTCCTGTCTTGCCAAACAATGGCATTATAGATAGGCTTGCCTGTTGCCCGTTCCCAAACAACCGTTGTTTCCCGCTGGTTGGTAATGCCGATGGCTGCAATATTTTCCGGAGATAAACCTGCTTTTGTAATGGCTTCTGCCGCCACACCCAGTTGTGTACTCCATATTTCATTAGCATCATGCTCTACCCATCCCGGCTGCGGAAATACCTGGGTGAATTCTTTTTGAGCAATGGTGACAATGCTACCTTTCTTATCAAAAATAATGGCCCGGGAACTGGTGGTCCCCTGGTCGAGCGCCAGGATATACTGTTGCATGGTGAATTTTGTTTTGAAGATAGCTGAAATATTAAAATACCGTCCATCAAGTCTATTTGAAAAAAATGAAAGAAAGAGTATATTTGCAACATTGTAGCAAAAAATCGAATTTGTACAAACAACTGATCATACGTAAAATATTCGCTGCGGTATTGCTGCTGGTGTTCTCATTCAGCATTACGCCCACTATTATTTTACACAACTGGATCGCTGACCATACCGACGCTGCAAAAAAAACCGGCAACTGCGATAAAGAACAGCTGAGCACTGAAAAACGTTATTGCCATTGCGATAATATTGTTGCCGAATCGCCTTTTACCGAAACGGATGATCTTATTATCCCGGTTCCGCAACGATCATTTGATGCTGAACCTGTCAGCCTGGTCGTTTCCATAATCTCCACCGCACGCTTTTACTTTTCTCTTCGTGGCCCGCCTGTAGTTTGATTACTGCCTAAAAGAAGGTAACCTTTTAGGGCGCTTTAGTATTATCAAACAACCATTAAACTTATATACATGCGGATCCTTGTTACAGCACTGCTGACGATCGTTGGCTTATTCAATAAAAGTACCGGGCTATTTGCCCAGGGAAATTCATTTACGAACCCAGTTGCGTCATTAAAAACACTCAATAATACATTCACCGGGCAGGTAACCGATGCAAAGACCGGTAAGCCGGTAAGTGCAGCCACTGTTTATATCACCGATATAAGGTCCGGCTCTTCTACAGATGATGAGGGCCGTTTTATCATTAAAAATATTCCGCAAGGGAAACATTTGGTGGAGGTATCGCATATTGGGTATACCAGCATTGCTGAGAACATCGACTTCAGCGCCGATGTAAAAAAAGATTTTGCATTGACCGAATCGATCATTGAAAACAATGCTGTGATCGTAACCGGCGTAAGCGGCGCTACCCAGCAACGGAAGGTGCCCTTTGCTGTTTCGGTAATGCGCAGGCAGGATTTTATGCAGAATACGTCTTCAAACATCATTGAATCACTCACAAAGATCGGCGGCGTTTCTACCCTGGCCACCGGTCCGGCTATTTCCAAACCGGTGATCCGTGGATTGAGTTACAACCGGGTACTTACCATTAACGACGGGGTACGGCAGGAAGGCCAGCAATGGGGAGATGAACACGGCATTGAAGTGGATGAAGCCAGCGTAAATAAAATTGAATTGCTGAAAGGCCCGGCTTCCATCATTTACGGAAGCGATGCCATGGCCGGCGTGGTAAACATTATCAGTAATGTGCCCGTGCCGGTAAATACCATCAAAGCAAATGTTTCCGGTAATTACCAAAGCAATAACCGGCTCAGTTCTTTTAATGTAAATATTAGCGGAAACAGGAACGGGTTCAACTGGAACCTGTACACATCAAATAAAGCAGCAGCGGATTATAAGAACAAATACGACGGATATGTGTTCAATTCAAAGTTCAATGAACATAATATAGGCGGATACATTGGCTATAATGCCCGGTGGGGTTTCAGTCATTTACTGTTGAGCAGTTTTAATTTAAAAGCAGGCCTGGTGGAAGGAGAAAGAGATGCAGGTGGATATTTCATAAAGAACCTGGCAGGCGGCATTACCGAACGGGTAACCAATGATGATTTTAAAAGCATCACGCCGCAGATCCCTTACCAGCACATCCGGCATTTTAAAATTGCCAGTGATAACAATATCCGGATGGGAACGAATCACCTCACTTTCAACCTGGGTTTTCAGCAAAACCAGCGGGAGGAGTTTGGAAACCCTGATGATGTAAATGAGCGCTCGTTATTTTTTGATCTCCGCACTTTTACCTACACGGCGCAGTTTCACCTGGCAGAGAACAGGGGCTGGAAAACATCCATTGGCATCAATGGCATGCAACAGAATAATACCAACAAAGGCATAGAGCAACTGATCCCCGATTATTCCCTTTTTGATTTTGGTATTTACGCCTACTCACAAAAAACAAGAGATAAGATCACACTAAGCGGCGGGTTGCGTTTCGACAGCCGGAGTTTAAATGCAGATAATCTGCTGGATGGAAATTCAATAAAAGGAAATGCATTTAAAAAATCCTTTGCCAATATTTCCGGCAGCATTGGTTTGGCAGCGCAGGTAACAGGCAATGTAAACCTGAAGTTTAATGTGGCACGGGGCTTCAGAGCACCCAGTATTCCTGAACTGGCTTCAAACGGCGCACACGAAGGAACCATCCGTTATGAGTATGGCAATACTTCATTAAAAAGCGAGACCAGCTTGCAGTTTGACGGAGGAATGGATTATAACGCCGAGCATATTTCTATCGGCCTTTCAGCATTTTATAACAGCTTCAGCAATTTTATTTTTTACAGGAAATTAGAAGCCATAGGTGGAGGCGACAGCCTGGTAAATGTGAATGGGGATCTTTTAACTGCCTTTAAGTTCGACCAGACAAAAGCCATGCTGACCGGGCTGGAAGCCACCATTGATATACATCCGCATCCATTAGACTGGTTGCACATACTCAATACGTTCTCTGCCGTAAGCGGACAATTAAGAAACCCCATTGAAGGAAGTAAATTCCTTCCCTTTATACCTGCCACAAAACTGGTAACAGAATTCAAGGGCAGTTTCAGCAAACTTTCTAAAAACATCAGCAACTTCTATGTGAAGTTTGAAGTGGATAATACCTTTTCAAAAAACGATGTCTTTACCTCCTACAATACCGAAACCAAAACACCCGGTTATACTTTACTGAATGCAGGCATGGGTGCCGATGTTGTAAATAAAAGGAAACAAACTTTATTCACCGTGGGGTTAAGTGTTATCAATATCGGGAATGTGGCTTACCAGAACCACCTGAGCCGGTTAAAATATGCCGAAGTAAACCAGGCCACCGGAAGAACCGGTGTTTATAATATGGGAAGGAATTTCAGTGTTAAGTTGAATGTGCCTTTAACCGTTAATTTAAAAAAATAGTTTACCGGGATTTTTTGCCGGAAAGTCGGGGAAACGGAATGACACAAAGTAAGACGTGATGCAGCTTTGCTGCACCACGTCTTACCGACTTTCCGGCTATATTAACAATCCCTTCGCCTTTTAAGCCATAATAAAAAACCCGTAATACTTAAAAGGCCTCCGGCAAGCCCGAAGAAAAAATAAATTATTTTAACTCCCACGCCGCCATACTTGCCCATGTGCAACTGGGAGTTGATGATATCGTACCTGTCATCGGAACTTATCTCAGTTACAAATCTTGTACTGGCAATGGCGCCGTTGCTATCGAGCATGATGGCATCGGCGAATTTTTTGGAATGAATGAATGAATTGGAAGAACGGCTTCCATAAACGGCTGTTTTCCCTTTTTTACTTTGCGCAAAGTAGATCACGCTGGCGGAAAAATCAGGATGTTTCGCCTGCAATTCTTTGTAAGCCGAATCAAAAGAAAAAGACAAAACCGGCGATGGTTTCAGAACCGGTTTATAGTTGTAAGAAGCATAAAAATCTTTTTTGAAAACGTACCGTTGCATCCAGAAACCCGTAACGGCGATCATTAAATTAAAAAGCAATGCATATATACCGATCAGTTGATGAAGATTACCTTTTCGGTATGCGATCTTCTTAAACAGTAAAACAGCGATGATACTTTTTCGAAACAGGATCAATCCCGTGATGATACTTATTAAAAATACCAATGCAAAAAAACCAAGCAGCCATTCGCCTTTTTTTTCGAGGTGAAATGAGTTGTGGAATTTAGACAACCAGCTCATGAAATTATGCTGCATGTCGTCGCTGCCACCCCTTGTTCTCACTACCTCACCTGTTTGCGGATGCAGAAAGACTTCCAGTGCTTTGGTTCCGTTCTTATAAGATGAATCATAGATGATAAAGGAAACAGGTTGTGTATCATTGCCCGGCAGGCTGCAATTGCTTACCTGCGCATGCGGATACTGCTTTTGTACAAGCCGGTAACAACTATCAAGGGAAAAGTTCTGTAAAGGCCGGTTCTGTATTTCCGGCCGCTGATCCAGTTCATCGTGAAAGACCAATGCAGCACCGGATAAAGACATCAGCAAAATAAATAATCCCGAAACCAGGCCGGCAACACTGTGTATATAAAAGATAAAGTTTTTTTTCATTGCCGGGCTGTTCTGCTAACTTGCAATATTAATAATTACCCGCTGCAAATGAACAGTCTTCTGAAGCTATTTTTGACCCTCTTGCTTGGCAGTTTACAGGCCACCGGGTTTGCCCAGAATGCAGACATCGATCTTCTTAAAAGCATCAATAAAACCGAAACGGATTTTAAGAATGGGTATGCCGAAGTGACAACCGGTTCGGTGACCTTCACCGGTATTGCCGCCCCGGCAGGCATTGCCCTAGTTGGCTTTATTAAAAGAGACAGGAAATTAAAACTGGATGCCTTGTATATAAGCATTGCTTTCCTTGTAAACACCAGTGTAACACAATTGACAAAACATATCGTTAACCGGAAACGGCCATTTGCCGATTACCCCTTTATCAAAAGAAGGATAAATGAAGATGCATGGCTGTCGTTTCCATCGGGACATACTTCTTCTGCATTCTGTACCGCCACTTCTCTTTCATTAAGGTATCCCAAATGGTATGTGATCATTCCCAGTTATCTTTATGCTGCAAGCGTAGGCTGGGGAAGGATGTACCAGGGTGTTCATTACCCCAGCGATGTGCTGGCTGGTGCATTTGTTGGTGCAGGCAGTGCCTGGCTGAGCTGGAAAGCACAAAAATGGTTCAGTGGAAAAAAAGAACAAAAAAAGAAGTCTGACGGGCATTCTTTATGAAAATACCCCTCACCATACTATTAATAGTCTTTTCCTGGAATTTATATGCACAAAAAACGGAGGAGATCGTATATAATAAACCCAGTACCTTTTCATTCATAACGGATATTCCAAAAGATGTGGCCGGCTTTACGAAACAGTCTTTCCGGAAAAAAAATCTTCCCAACCTGGCGATCATTGCCGGCTCTACTGCCCTATTGATTTTTGCCGACCAGTCAGTTACGAACACCGTTCAAAGCAATTTCCGTAATGCCGGCATCCAGGGAACAGAAGATTATTCACCGGTCATCCGGATGAACATTTTTGGAAAAAACACCAATCTCGGAAAGATCCCTCACAACGTAAACACAGCATTTTATAATTTCGGGCAAGGGTCATCAACCCTGTTTATGGCTGCTGGTTTTTTTGTATTAGGGAAAATAAAAAAAGATAACCGGGCACTGCAAACAGCCAGCCAGCTTACAGAATCCTTCATAGCCATCGGCATTGGCACACAACTGATGAAATATGCAACTGGCAGGGAAAACCCCTCGGATGCAACAGCCCGGGGAGGCAGGTGGAGGCCCTTCCCTTCGTGGAACGATTTTCAAAATAATAAAACCCGCTACGACGCATTCCCCTCCGGCCACCTGGCTACTTTTGTAAGCACGGTTACCATTATTGGAGAAAATTACCCGGAGATAAAATGGATAAAACCCGTAGGATACAGCATTTCAGCATTGGTAGGTTTAGCCATGATAAACAACAGCGTACATTGGATCAGTGATTATCCGCTGGCCATAGCGATCGGGTACGGGTTTGGGAAATTCATTTCAAAAAAAACAAAATTCAAAATTATTGTACATTGAGCCGGCTGTAGTTACTAAATTCAGTCTCCCCATGATAGATATAGATATCAATACGCCGGCCTTGCTTTTTCCTGCCATTACATTATTGATGCTGGCTTACACCAACCGTTTTCTTTCACTGGCTTCATTGGTGCGGAAGTTGCATGAAGAATACAACCGGGGTGAAAGGGAAAAAAATATCTTAAAGCAGATCAAAAACCTGCGATCCCGTATCAACCTGATCCGTTATATGCAGGCACTGGGTGTACTCAGTTTTTTGTGTTGTGTACTTTGCATGTATGCCATTTTCCGGGGCTGGAGCCTAATAGCACACTGGATATTTGCAGCAAGCCTGATCTTTTTACTTCTGTCAATCGTTTTATCATTACTGGAGATCAATAAAAGCACCAAAGCAATTGAACTGGTGTTAAGCGATATTGAGGAACTGGATAAGGAAAATATTTTTACTGATATCTTCAAGAAGAGTGACAGCTAATCAAACTCCACGGGCTTCGTTTTTTCGTAGTTCTCATCATAGCGCACAAAAAAACGGATATAAATAACACGGCTCAGCCGCATGAGCCAGGGTTGCGTTATGATGAGCAGCAGGGTATTTAATCCGAGCCACCAGAATATACGGTTATCATCTACCGAAATACCGATCAATACCAGCCAGGCCACAAAAGTGGTTGCCGAAACCGCCACCGCCAGTGCATAACTCACATAACCGGTACCATACCAAAAGCCCTGCTCCAGGTCGTATTTCTGGTTACATACCGGACAGTTATCGTGCATATCAAAAATATGGGAAAGTTTCAGGCTTTTAAAGGGATTACTATTCTTAAACATGGGGCCACGCCTGCAACGTGGACATTTCATCGCCAATATGCTCCAGTAATAATTGGGCCTGGGTTTGTTACTCATGCCCGCAAAGGTACAAAAGCAGCCAGGGTTTTTCGTAACAAAAGTTACCGCTACTTATACTTTATCTTGAAGTAGAACATGATAAGGCTCATGGCAAGTACCAGAATATTGGTATAAATGATGGCTGTGTCTTTCATTAATAGCCCGTAAGTAAGCCAGCAGCAAGTGCCCAGCACCAATAAGATCATCATCAGCATGGAAATGTCCTTTACCGATCTGGTCTTCCATATCCGTATCACCTGCGGCAGAAAAGTAATGGAGGTAATGGTGCCCGCTGCCAGTCCTAATATCTCTGCTAATTTCATTTGGTTAGTTTAATACCGGTGCCGATGCCTGTCTTTTCCGTTCGCCGATCTGCTGGCGCCACATCGCAAAGTACAATCCTTTTTCTTCCAGCAGTTTTTCATGCGTACCCGTTTCAGCCACTTCGCCTCTTTCCAGAACATAGATCCTGTCGGCATGCATGATGGTACTCAGCCGGTGTGCAATTAAAATGGTCACCTGTTCCTTTTGTGATGAGATATCCCGGATGGTATTGGTGATCTCTTCTTCTGTTAATGAATCCAGTGCAGAAGTGGCTTCATCAAATATCAGCAAATGCGGTTTGCGCAGTAATGCACGGGCGATGGAAATACGTTGTTTCTCGCCGCCTGATAATTTCAACCCGCCTTCGCCGATCATTGTATCCAGGCCTTTCTCTGCCCTTGCCAGCAAACCGGTACAACTTGCTTTCTGCAATACATCATCCAGTTCGGCTTCCGTTGCCGAAGGATTTACAAACATCAGGTTCTCCCGGATGGTACCACTGAACAGGTTTGTATCCTGTGTTACAAAACCAATTTGCTTACGCAGGTCGTCGAAACGAAGTTCTGTTTCATCCAGGCTGTTGTACAGAATTTTTCCTTCCAGCGGGCGATATAAACCTACCAGTAATTTCATCAATGTTGATTTACCCGAGCCTGAAGGGCCAACAAAGGCAATGGTTTCTCCCACTTTTACGTCAAAGCTGATGCCGTTAATGGCTTTGTGGGCCGCCGTTTGGTGTTTGAATGAAACATTATTGAAAGAAAGTGTTTCAATATTATTAAGAGGCTTCGGCATTGCAGGGTCTGTCTCTGGTTTCTTCTGCATCAGGTTATGGAAGTTATTTAATGATGCTTCCGCTTCACGATAGGAAAGCAGGATATTCCCGATCTCCTGTAAGGGACCAAACACAAAGAAAGAAAATATCTGCATGGTTACTAACTGACCTGCATTCATTTCGTTGTGGAAGATCAGGTACATCAGGATGAAGAGAATTACCTGGCGAAGTGTATTTACAAAAGTACCCTGTACAAAACTGATACTGCGGATCTTCTTTACTTTCTTCAATTCGAGGCCAAGTATTTTGTACGTGTTCTTATTCAGCCTTCCCACTTCCTGTTCGGTAAGTCCCAGGCTTTTTACCAGTTCTATATTACGGAGCGATTCGGTGGTGGAGCCGGCCAGCGCTGTGGTTTCACCCACGATCTTCTTTTGAATGATCTTGATCTTTTTACTTAAAAAATTGGTGATGATGGTCAGCAGGAAAATGCCAATAACATAGGCAACAGGAATACTCCAGTGTATATACAACGCAGCGTACACAAACACAAACACCACCCCCACAATTACACCAAATAAAATGTTGATAAAGTTGGTCATGAACCGTTCCACATCCGATCTTACTTTAGTTAAGATGGAAAGTGTTTCGCCACTACGCTGATCTTCAAACTCCTGGTAAGGAAGTTTCATGGCATGCTGAAGCCCGTCAGTAAAAACCTTTGCTCCAAATTTTTGTATCACTACATTCAGGAAATAATCCTGGAATGCTTTTGCAATACGGCTGATCATGGCCACCGTTATGGAGGCAATAAGAATATACCACACGCCGGGCTTATTCCATGAAAAGGCACCGAAAAAATCTTCCCGGGCTACCTTCCCATTTTGAAAGTCATTGGCAAGATTGATGAGCTTACCAAGTAAAATAGGGTCAACCAGCGAAAAGCCAATATTGATGGAAGCCATCAGCAGCGTAAAGGTCACCAGCCATTTATATGGCTTGAGGTACTGTAGTAATACTTTCATGAAGAAACTTTAAGTGGCAAAAGTACATTGAAAGGTTTCAATGTATCAAATATTGTACAAGTTCGGGAAAAGTGACGGAAAGGCAGAAAAGTTAATGGTTAATGGCTAATAGTTAATGGCAGTGCTGGCCTTACTTAAAATCTCTTCTGCCGGTTAGTCGTTCTCGTCTGGCCGCCTGAATCCGATGCGTCTCCGGGGTACTTGTGGGGGATTGAGCAGTTTTCTAAGGGCCCCGAAGATCATTTGTATGTTCTCATCATGGCCCGTTACTTTCCTTTCTAACTGCTCAAGTTTCAACAGGATATCCTTATTTGTCAGTAGCATTTCTCTAATTCTCGTGAAAACCCTTACGATTTGAATATTCGCTTCTATTGCCCTGTCGCTGTTTAAAACACTGGCCAACATTACAGCACCATGCTCGGTAAAGGCATACGGTAAGTTTGGTGAATACTTTAGGTTTTTGAGGTGGTCGCAATTTGCGACTACCTTTTCTTTTTCGTTCTCCGTTAGCTGAAACATAAAATCATCAGGGAATCGCTTTTTATTCCGCTTAACCTGTTCATTCAAACGCTTTGTTGTTACCCCATATAATTCTGCAATGTCTTTATCAATCATTACTTTCTTCTCTCTTATCAAAAGAATTTTATTGATCATTATCTCATCAGGTATTAAAAACGATTTGTTTAATGCTTTTGTCATTGTTATATTTTATATTTAAAGATTCTCTTTATTGGCATTATTGGAGGTCACAATTTGTGGCCTCCAATTCTTACGCTCCCCATCCCTCCCTGTCCAAACTCCGGTACTGGATGGCTTCTGCCAGATGCTCCGGCCTTATGTCATCGCTGGCAGCCAGGTCGGCAATGGTGCGGCTCACTTTTAAGATACGGTCGTAGGCCCGGGCGCTGAGGTTTAGTTTTTCCATCGCCGTTTTCAATAAGCTTTGCCCAGCGGGAGTAATGGCACAGATCTCTTTCAGTTGCTTACTGCTCATTTGTGCATTGGCATAAATGCCATCGGCTTTTTTATAGCGGTCCTGCTGTATCTCTCTTGCCTTTATCACCCGTTCCCGGATGCGGATACTTTTTTCAAATTGCTGCACAGAAGAGAGTTCATTGAAATTGACAGGCGTTACTTCCACGTGCAGGTCGATACGGTCGAGCAGCGGACCGGAAATCTTGTTGAGGTACTTTTGAACAGCGCCGGGCGGACAGGTACATTCTTTTTCCGGGTGATTAAAAAACCCGCAGGGGCATGGATTCATAGAAGCGATCAACATGAACGAAGCCGGAAAATCCAATGCGATCTTTGCACGGGAAATGGTAACCCTTCTTTCTTCCATCGGCTGGCGCATCACTTCCAGCACCTGCCGTTTGAATTCGGGCAGTTCATCTAAGAACAAAACGCCGTTATGTGCCAATGAAATTTCACCGGGTTGGGGATTACCGCCACCACCTACCAACGCCACATCACTGATGGTATGGTGGGGACTGCGGAACGGCCGCTTTGATACCAGCGTTGAATTCTCCGGAAGTTTGCCGGCCACCGAATGGATCTTGGTTGTTTCCAATGCTTCCTGCAAACTCAATGGCGGAAGGATGGTAGGTAATCTTTTTGCAAGCATGGTTTTACCAGCGCCAGGTGGACCGATCAAAATGGCATTATGACCTCCTGCTGCTGCAATTTCCAAAGCCCGTTTTATATTCTCCTGTCCTTTCACATCACAGAAGTCAATCTCAAAATCGCTTTGTGCATTGGCAAACTCTTCACGGGTATTTACAATAGTTGGCTGCAGCGAATCTTCCTTCTTAAAAAATCCGATCACTTCTTTGATATGCCCCACGGCATACACATTCAGTTCACTCACCATGGCTGCCTCTCTTGCATTTTGTTTGGGAAGAATCAACCCTTTGAATTTTTCTTTTCTTGCCTGTATGGCAATGGGCAGGGCGCCAATGATGGGGCGTATCTCTCCATCGAGGCTTAGTTCGCCCATAATCACATAGTCCGCCAGTTTCTCCGGGTTCTCAATTTGCTCAGTGGCCCCAAGTGTGCCGATGGCAATGGGAAGATCGAATGCAGTACCTGATTTTTTTATATTGGCAGGAGCAAGATTCACCACCAGCTTGGTACGGGGCATGTAGTAATGATTGCTCTTGATGGCGCTCTCTACCCGTTGCAGGCTTTCTTTAACAGCACTGTCGGGCAGTCCCACAATAAAATAATCTTTGCCCTGGTTGTTTACGCTTACTTCTACGGTAATGGTAATGGCTTCCACTCCATAAACGGCGCTGCCGAATGTTTTGACTAACATGCAGATCAATTGATCGCTGAAAATCTGTAAAGGAGATCAATTATCCCTGTTTATTTTCTGAGAATCAGTTGATGTTTTCACCTGCTGTGGTCATGGATCATTTCTTATATATACCCGTCCCCGGATGAAAACTCTGCCAGCTATGCCAGAATTCCTGGTAAGCCTGTACGGCTGTAAGGCGGCTTCCTTTTAATTCTCCCTCTATACATTCTCCATTCATATTCCAAATTGTATTACTGGCTGTATCTTTTAATGATTGTGAATTGCTATCGAAAGATAAATTCAACAGCTTATCATGCACCTGCCTGTTCCAAACATGAAAGGAGTGGTTGTCTTTTTCCAGTACGAGTACAATCGGCATATCCTGGAATGTGTCGTTGATCACCCGCTGTTTTACCAGTTCATTCCAGTCGTAGGCTTTTGCATGCCCGTCTTTTGCTACACCTATCACCCATGATTTGAATTGCCAGGAAGCACTGTCTCTTTTTTCGAGGCTGCTGTTGATGGTGCCTTCGTCAAATCCTTCCAGGCCCTTGTATTGTTTTACAAATACCGCATCGGGCTGCATAATAAGTGTGTTGGGGTATTTGCGTATCCAGGCACCCAGGCGCATCTGTTCCGATGGGATCTCTTTCAAGGCATTTCCTTTTAACGGGCCCGCAATGGCAATACCGCTCACCTGCCGCCACCAGCTTTTGGTAGTTTCATCTTCAAACATGGCATTGAAATGATCCATACCCACCAGGCGGAATTTTTCAAACTTACCATTTACAACCGGGCTGAATACCCGGCCTGTTCTGCAAACCGAGCAATAGGTGATCATTACAGGTTCTGCACCCACGGTATCCTGTACCTGGTGATGATAACCGATGATCTCAATGGGATAGGCTTTTGCCTGTCCGTTCATAAAAACACCAATGATCAGTTTGTTGCTGTCGACCGTATTCGTTGCCACCGTTGCCAGTATTTTATTTTTTGGCTGGATGAACATTTTATCGGCCAGGAATTTAAAATTGAACATATAAAAAACAGCGCCGTATAATAATACAAATATGCTCAGCAATATCTTCTTCCACCACTTTCCGTGGCGGAAAACATACAGCATGGCTGGTACGAACAGGATCAATCCCAATATCCTGAACAACCAGATATAATTATTTAGGAAATAAGCGATGCCGATCGTGTTTGCTTTCTGGCTGCCGGGGAAGGGCATGATGAAGTATACACGGAGGATCTCGGTGGCGAGTAAGATCAAAAGTCCGGTAACAAGCAGTAAGGTTCTTTTCATGGAATAAATTTACAGGTTTTATCATTGAGCATTGAAAACTGAGAATTGAATATTGAACATTTATTATAAAACACTCAATATTCAATGTACAACGATCAATGTTCAACAGGCTGCCATTATCCGTCAGAGTCTTTCCAGCATATCCACCACCCCTTCCCGCTTCAGGATAAGGTAACCCAGGCGGTCGTTGCTGATGCCTTCTTTTAAATGATAACTGAAAAGAAGCTGCCCGTCGGCAACCGATGTTTCAAAATACTTAAAACTGATGTTGGGATATTTTTTCAGGTCTTCCCCGATCTCGTATAAGTGCGTGGAGAGAATAAACAATGAGTTCTTTATTTTCAGCAGTCCTTCAATAACGGCGCTGCTGCATTTCATAGCGTCCTGTACGTTAGTGCCTTTAAAAAGTTCATCAATGAGTATTAGCCATTTTTTTCCGTTGTTTATTTTCTGGATGGTGGCCTTGATGCGTTGCACTTCATTATAAAAATAGCTTTCGCCCCGGGTGATATTGTCCATCACATTGATGTTGCTGAGCATTCCGTCAAAAAATGTCAGTTTCATCTGCTGTGCGGGCACGCCCATACCGATATGCGCTAAAAAAACCGAGATGCCTACCGATTTTATGAAGGTACTTTTGCCTGCCATATTGGCCCCGGTTAAAAAGAGAAAGTTGGTTTGCCGGTTAAGCGTTACATCATAACTCACAGGCTCCTGCACCAACAGGTGGTATAAACCCGTTGCTTCCACCACCGGTGTGCTGTGGGGAACAAACTCCGGAAATACCAGCCCGTATTTCTGCACCGCCCTTGCCATACCATACCAGGCATCTGCCTGGGCATACATTACCACCAGGTCCAGCATATTGTGCTTATAATTATACCTGACAAAGTGTGCAAAGTGCAGCAGTTGTGCCCGGGTGAGCGAATCGGAGTTCTTATGCCTTGAAACAATATCGAATTGCGGTTTATTGATGATGTGCTGCACGTTGTTCAGCAATGCCTTCAACGGAGCCGGCTGTTCGGTTCCGGTAAATAATTTCAGTAATTGCTGAAATCCCTTTATAAAATCAAAGCAATGTTTGGCGGAATAGTTTACCAGCGCAAAGTCAGGGCCATGCAATAGTTTATAGGTATATGCTTCCAGGGGCGAAGGATTGGCGGGAATGATGCTGATGTTTGAATCAAAGAATTTTTCCACTACCATCACGGTTCCGTTTGTGATCTCCCGGGGCCATTGATGCTGGTACTGCAATACCAGTTTAATTGTTTGCTGTACGGCGATCACTTCTTCGGTTGTTTTTAAAGCCGTACTGAAATTGATCCGCAACTGCTCGCTGCCATGGGTGGTGTTGCAGAGGTTTAGTTTATCCAATACAGCTGTTTCTTCTCCGTTGCGGAATACCGAGAGGTCATCAAGCGTTGTTTTGTCTATATCCATGCCTCCAGTTATCTGTTAAATGTTAATCGGTGTCCTTTTGCTGATTCATCATGGCTGCCATTTTCATAAACCTTATGGCCGCTTACAAATGTGCTTACAATAGATGCAGGAAATGTAAAATTCTCCAGGGGACTCCACCCGCATTTGTAAAAAATATTTTCACGGGTAACGGTTGAGGATTGGTTATTGTCAACCAGCACCAGGTCGGCAAAATAACCTTCCCGTATATAACCCCGGTCTTCTACCTGGAAACAATCAGCCACCGCATGGCTCATTTTCTCTGCAATCTTTTCCAGGCCGATCCTCCCCTGTTTATGATAATGAAGCATCAATAAAAGCGGATGCTGCACCAACGGCAGCCCGGCATGTGCATGTTCATACGGCCCTTCCTTTTCTGCTAAAAGATGGGGGGCATGATCGGTGGCTATAACATCCAGCCGGTCATCCAGCAATGCCTTCCACAAGGCTTCTTTATTGTTGGGCGCTTTAATGGCGGGGTTGCATTTTATTTTATAGCCAAGCCGTTCGTAATCACCGGCGGTAAAATGCAAATGGTGTACACAAACTTCGGCCGTAATTCTTTTTTCTTTTAACGGCATCATGTTGCCAAAAAGCTGCAGTTCCTTTTCGGTGCTGATGTGCAGGATGTGTAACCGGCTGTTATACTTCTGAGCAAACTTTATGGCAATGAGTGAAGATTCGAAGCAGGCCTCTTCGTTCCGTATCAACGGGTGATCGGCAGCAGACAGATCTGCTTTTGCGTTTTTAATCCGTTCGTAATTCTGTTTGATGATCCGTTCATCTTCGCAATGCGTAGCAATGAGCATTTCGCTTTCCCGGAATACTTTATCCAAAGCACTATGGCTATCCACCAGCATATTGCCGGTACTGGCGCCCATGAATATCTTTACGCCGCACACATCTTTTTTGCGATCGTTCATCTTCAATACTTCATCGGCATTGCTGTTGCTGGTGCCCATGAAAAAAGAATAGTTAGCCAATGAAGTTTGTGCTGCGATTTTGTATTTGTCTTCCAGCAGATCCGGCGTAAGTGCATTGGGAATGGTATTGGGCATTTCCATAAAGCTGGTAACACCGCCGGCCACGGCAGCCTTACTCTCTGTATAAATATTTGCCTTGTGTGTAAGCCCGGGTTCCCTGAAGTGTACCTGGTCATCTATCACACCGGGAAAAAGATGTTTGCCTTCGCCATTGATCTCGGTAACCCGGTGTTTTGTTTCAACAGCAGGTGCAATTTTCTCTATCCGCTCGCCGTTAGTGAGCACATCAAGCGACTGGATTTTTCCATCATTTACAACCTGTATGTTCTTAAAAAGGTATTTTTGCATATCTTGAATTGAATTCAGATGCCTGTTAAAACTAAAATTATCCAATGCAAATTATTAAAAGCTTAACCAAACTGCTCATTTTTATTTGCCCTGCTTTTGCCTCTGCTCAATCTACCTATTTAACACAGGGATCCAAAGACATTCATTTTGTGGAACGGATGGAGATCAAGCAACAGAAGAATACGCACCTCAATTTTTCAACCCTCAAACCTTTTAACCGGAAATATATTGTAGCGCAGGCCGAATTCATCGACAGCGCCCGCCTGGGTTATGTGGATACATTGACCGGCCGGGATAAATACCCCGAATGGATGGACCAGGCCCTGACCTCTATTGACGAATACAACCTGCAGCGTTTTTTAATGAACAATACCGAATGGGTTACGGGCAAAACAGATGAATTCAAAAGCAAGAGACCAATACTGAAGACCTTTTATAAGACCAAGCCCAACTTCCTGGAAGTAAAGACCCATAATTTTTTCCTGGCTTTGAACCCGGTGCTGCTGTTAAGTGCCGGTTATGAAACCGGAACGAAGAATGAATCGGTTTATATGAACAGCCGGGGTGTTACGCTGAGAGGTATGATCGGTAAAAAAGTTGGCTTTGCTACTTTTCTTACCGACAACCAGGAAAGAGGTCCGCTGTTCTTTCAGCAACAGGTAAGTAATTTCAGAGCGGTACCTGGTGTAGGTTTTTACAAACCATTTAAAACATCCGGTGTGGATTACTTTGATGCCCGTGGTTACATCACTTTTAATGCAGCCAAAGCGATCGATATCCAGTTTGGTTATGATAAAAATTTTATCGGCAATGGCTACCGCAGTTTATTCCTGAGCGACTGGGGCAACAGCAACCTGTATTTAAAACTCAACACCCGCATCTGGAAGATCAATTACCAGAACCTGTTCATGGAACTGATGCCGCAATTTAAAAAAGCGGGCGATACCTTGTTAGACCGCAAGTATGCCGCCATGCATCACCTGAGTATGAATGTGACCAAGTGGCTTAACATAGGTTTGTTTGAAGGGGTGATCTTTGGCCGTAAGAACCGTTTCGATTTTCAATACCTCAACCCCATCATCTTTTACCGGCATATTGAAGGCACGGTGGGCAGCCCTGATAATGCACTCGCCGGTATTGATTTTAAGGCGAATATCAAACACCGGGCACAGTTGTACGGACAATTGCTGCTGGATGAATTCATTTTATCAGAAATAAAAAATAAACCAACCAGCTGGGTAAACAAATGGGGGTTACAACTTGGTATAAAATACCTGGATGCATTTGGCGTAAAGAATTTAGATATACAGGTAGAAGCAAACCGGGTTCGTCCGTTCACGTATTCGCATAATGATACCATTTCCAACTACACGCATTATAATCAGCCGCTGGCCCATCCACTGGGTGCAAACTTCCAGGAAGTGCTGGGCATCATCCGTTACCAGCCTGCACCAAAATGGTATGTGTACCTGCAGGCCATTTATTATTACCAGGGCTTAGACAGCTCGGGCAAGAACTACGGCGGCAATATATTCCGGGATTATACAACCAGGTCGATGAATGACGGATTCAAGATCGGCAGCGGCAACAAAGCGAAATGCTTCAATGGGTATTTGCAGGTTTCATATGAACTGAAGGAAAATTTATTCATAGAGATATCCGGTCAATATCGCCAGTATAAAACCTTGCTAAACCCAACTTCATCAACCAGCACAACTGTTATAGCAGGCATCCGGTTGAATATGTTTGGGCGGAGGTATGATTACTAGGGGCAGGAGACAAGATCCTAGATACAGGATGCTGGATACAAGATGCCGGATAAGAATGCAAAGCCTCTTTAAAAGTTTGAGTTACTTCCAGGATCTTGTATCCAGCATCTGGCTTCGGGTTTATTCTACTGTTAAGGAGAAAGAGATGATCCGGGAGTTGATCTTATCGATGGTATTTGAGAATTTCAGGTTTGCGTCCCGGCTGTGCAGGTTACCAATACCCCATCCCATCTTAATTTCGGGCGTAAGTACAAACATGGGAAAATAGAAATGGAACCCGATACCGGCTTCTGCTCCATAATCAAGCCTTTTCAATTTAATAAGATTTTCCGCTTTTCTTGCACCGGCATTGGAAGCCAGGTCATATTCCGCCTTTACACCCGCCATCATATACACCCGGAAATTATCAATACGGTCGCTTTGAAATTTTAACTGCACCGGCAACGTAAGTGTGATAGACTGTACTTTTTTTATCGTAGTAAAATCTTCTCCTTCCGGAAAATCGGGCTTGGGCAGGTTGTATTGAAATGCTTTTTCGGTGAACGTAAGATTTACCGGGTAGGTACGCAAGGCAAAATGTTCGCTTAAGTTAAGGTTTACCAGCCAGGCCAGGTTGATACCGGTACTGTTGATGCTTTCAATGACCATGATACTGTCTTGCTGCAGGAACGTAGGAACATGGTGTGTAAAACTGAAATGAGAACGGTTGAAGCCGAGGTTGATACCGAAGTGTATCTTTTTTTCGTCGTGATCGGGCAGGTTCAGTTTCTCCCGCAACTGGGCGGCTGCCGCCAGCGGCAGACAGAACAAAACAATACCCAATACTTTTATTTTTCTCCGCAATAGATGCTGCATATACCTAAGCTCAGTGGTTTAGAATAAGTGTTCCTGTATCCCAGGTTGTCCAGGATATTGGTAAAGTTTTTCCCTTCAGGAAACTGTTTAATTGATTCGTCGAGGTATTGGTATGCGCTGCGGTTTTTAGAGAATAATTTACCCACGCCGGGGCAGATAAATTTCATGTACAGGTTATACATGCTTTTTACAACCGGTGCTTTAGGTTTACTGAATTCGAGTACCACTAATTTCCCCCCGGGCTTTAGCACCCGCCTTATCTCACTTAATCCTTTCCCGAGGTTCTCAAAATTACGTACCCCAAATGCTACGGTTACCGCCTCAAACGAATCGTTTTCAAAATTTATTGTTTCGCTGTCGCCATTTAACAGTTCAATGCTGTTTTGCAGGCCAGCCTTCTTAATTTTCTCCCGGCCTATTGCCAGCATGCCATCGCTGATGTCGATGCCGGTGATCTTTTCGGGTTTCAGTATACCAGATGCCATAATGGCCATATCTGCTGTACCGGTTGCCACATCAAGCAGGGTTTTGGGTTTAATGCCTGCCAGTTGCGTAATGGCTTTCTTTCGCCACGAAATATCGATGCCGGCACTAAGGAAGCGGTTCATAAAATCGTACCGGAATGCAATATCATTGAACATGCCGGCCACCTGCTGCTTCTTACCCAACCCGGAATCCTTATAAGGTACTACTGTATCGTGTGCATAATCGGTCATCGGGGGCAAAGATAGGGATAGATGCTGGATACTGGTTACTGGTTACTGGTTACTGGTTACTGG
>DAOLIP010000015.1:0-3869 GCA_035328475.1 Ferruginibacter sp. | reverse complement strand
CTGGATGCCGTATTAATTATGGAATAGCTTTTACTTATCAGATTCTTTCCAGTATCTAGTGACCAGCATCCAGTATCGGCTTTCCGCTATCTTTGCCCCATGCACATCAAATCAGCCAAGTACATTATCAGCAGCCCCGGTTACGAACAATGCCCCGTGCCCGATAAGCCGGAGTATGCATTCATTGGCCGCAGCAATGTGGGCAAATCATCGCTGATCAATATGCTGTGTAATAATGATAAGCTGGCAAAAACTTCTTCGGCCCCGGGAAAAACACAACTCATCAACCATTTTGAGATCATAAGCAATATTGATGAATCCGATGGAAAGAAAAAGATCAACACCTATAAATGGTACCTGGTCGATCTGCCCGGTTATGGTTTTGCCAAAGTAAGCATCCGCAGCCGTAACCGGTGGGAACAGATGATCGAGAATTATTTACGGAAGCGGGAAAATCTTTCCCTGGTATTTGTGTTGATAGATGCCCGGCATACTCCCCAAAAGATCGATCTTGAATTTTTAGAACAATTAAAAAAATGGCAGGTACCGATCTGCCTTGTGTTTACCAAGGCCGATAAAGTGAACCAGCGCACGGTAAGTAAAAACGTAAAAGATTTCCTGGAAGCGATGAAAAAGACCTGGCAGTTTTTACCACAGCATTTTGTGAGCAGTGCTGTTAAAAAATCGGGAAGAGATAAGATATTATCTTTTATAGAAGAGACCAATGCTGGTCTTACTGCCGGTAACTGATCTGAAATCAGGGAGAGGGGTGTATGGCCTGTGTTGTAAACACATGCTTAAGGGAGGCAGTGTTCGGCAGGATCAGTTCACCACTTTATTGGCGCAACTGCTGCTGGCAAAGGCTTCAGGTTTGGCTTTAAAGGCAAAGCCCATTCCCAGGATATAACCCATGGCTTCCCGTAATGCTTCGTTACTTTTAAAGTGAGGATTGGTGTTGATGTCGGCATGCACTTCCATATCCACATCATACACGGTGAACAGGTCGCAGAGTTCGTAAGCGATCTCGATGCTTTTCGCCACTTCCACCAGCATCCGTTCCTTGATGCTGTAGCTCTGCAGTGTTTTTTCATTGTGGATGAACATGAAGCCGCCGTGGCCTTCCCGTAAAAAAACAATTACGGTGGCAAACTCCGTTTCCCTGCCTTTTACCTGGCTGTCGGTTCCGATACAAACTTTTAAATGAAAGCCGTTTGCTGTTTCTCTTTTGATGGCCTGCTCAACAGCATTTTTAATGGGAATCTGGATGGGGTCTCCGTTAAATTTTCTCCATAACATAAAAATGGGTTTTTTAAAGTTACGGAAATGTTTGGATGTAATATTTATGATTTACTATTTTCTTAACCGCTGTAGAAAATAGTAAAGTGCTGTTTGTTGGAAGAAATAATAAATATTCAATCTGGAATACTACAATAAAAAAGGGGATAGCCCCTAACGCTACCCCCTGACTTACACATGAATCTACCTTACTGTTTTATAATTCTTTCTGTTTGTTGTTCATTATTGCTGAAAAGCCGGATGATATACATGCCATTGGGCTGATCAGGGAAATTGATCTTATTAATACCTGCAAGCCCGGTTCCCTTGGAAACCGTTCTGCCATTCATATCACTTAACAGGTACTGGTAGCCCCGGACCGCATTAATGGTAATTTGGTCCCGAACCAATGTAGAAACGTAAAACGGCCTCTCAATATTGCCTGTTCCCTTCAGGACGATGGTATTGGAATAGACAGTCTGATCAAGTATGGAGGTCACTTTCAGGCGATAATAAATTGGCCCGGGTTTATACGAATGATAAGAAAAATTCGTTGCGGTGCCCGATGCGGTTGTTAGTGTATTGAAACGGTTGCCGTCTTCCGATGCTTCAATAACAATGGTTTTTACCGACTCATCAGCAATGATCTTCCAGCTCAGTTTATGTTGGTTCTTCTCTGTTGTTCCGTTCAGGCTTACGTCATGAATGGGTAAAGCACCGGATGTTCCGTTGATGGTATAAGAACCCAGACTTCCGTATTCCCCAACATTTACATTTCCGGTGCCGTCAATTTTAAGATAGTAACCGCCGGCATTTAAAATGGTATCGATCGTAACACTCATTGTATTGCCGGGATCGTATGTCCTGATAAGAGCAGCTGAAGAATTATACAGCTCGATCTTTATATCGAGGTTCGCACCAATATAATTATTGGCAACATTGAAAGGGATGGCAGTAAGATGAACGTTTGCATTCTGCTGCAACGTTAACCGAAAAGCATCCTTATCGGCATTGGTGGTTATGATGCCGTTCACTGTAAAACCGGCAGATGGCAAAACGTATGTACTTCCATTCAGTGTTTCGGTATAATCATCGGACCGGTAAGTGAACCCATTCTGGGTGGCAATGATGGAAAGATTGTCCTGCATATTTGTACAGCCATAGGGTGTAGGCCCATTGTTCCAGTTACTTATATTTTTGTAATAGCTGTTACCCATGATCGGGGCCCAGCCGGTTTCTCCACCGCCAACACCACTGTTATACTGTTCCTCGGGTGTGCTGCACAATGTTCCGTATTTCGACTGGTGTGATAATCCTACCGTATGGCCGCTCTCATGCGAACAGGCTTCTCCCACCATTTTAGGACTGTAAGGCCCCAGCCGGTCACTGAAAACAAATCCCGGTGTATCGTCGCCCCAGATAAAAGAACCAACATATGCTACGCCACCCACCCCGGTACACCAGGCGCTGGTGGTTGTAATGATGATACGCATACGCCTGTTCAAGGGCGCTGCTAAAAAAACAGTGGAGTCGGTAGTGATGTTTATATTAAAAGGCCGGTAATCTTCCGCTACCCGGTTAAATGCTTCGGTGATCTGCAGATCGGTGAGGCCGGATGGATCGCAGTAAAAAGAACTACCACCGTTCCACACCGTACCCTGCACAAACTGGCCGTCAAAATCCAGAAAAATAGTTGCCGTGGCAGATGGATTGCTGTTGTACTTGGGAACAGCATGTGTTGCCAGTCCGAAAAGAGTGAGGAGTAAAAGAGTAAATATTTTTTTCATAGTAGCTGGGTTTAGGGTAAGGTATTTATCACTGGCTGCAATCGGGTATCACCCGGTCGGTTTCTACTTTAACCAGCTGGTAATTACCCGCTGCATTGATCTTCAATTCATAGCCATCAAAATAATTTTTATTGATGATGCGGCCGATATAGGACACACTGTTGTCTTTATTCATAATTTTTGAAATACTTAAAACAGCATTGTTGAAATTAGGCGAGCGGATAACAGCGCTTTGCAGGTTGCTGTATTTAACCAGGTTGTTTATTACCACACCGGAAAAAGAAAAGTTATCGGAGAAAGAAAGAATGATATTCTGACCGGGAGCTGAAGCAAAAACACTGCTTAAGACGGATTCGCTGCAGTTGATCACATCAGGAAAATTGCTGAATTGCTTTGGTTTGGCAATGGTTTGAGAAGAAGCGGCTGTTGCAATAAATACAAACAGCAGCACCAATGCACAGGATGCAGGTTGTTTCATGGTAATGGATTTTGGTTCTATTCGGATAACAGGTTCTGTACTGCAAACGCCCTGAAAATGGGCTTATTTCAAAGGCCGGAAATTCTAAAAACCCTTCTACAGTGTATGTAGAATGGCTTCTATGGCCACGTAAGAAATACTGCTGCCTTTAGGAATAGAAATGAAAAAGGGGCAGCCCCCGCTGCCCCTCCAGATTTACACATGAATCTGCCTTACTGTTTTATAATTCGTTCGGTTTGCTGTTCGTTGTTACTGAAAAGCCGGATCATATACATACCGGAAGCATAGCCGGAAACATTTACCCGGTTGATGCCTTTTAAACCTGCCCC
>DAOLIP010000014.1:0-51936 GCA_035328475.1 Ferruginibacter sp. | reverse complement strand
AATGGATGTGAAGAAATTAAGCAACAGCACTTATCTTTATTGGAAAGCGCCGGCAGTTGGAAAAATAAAAGGCTATTATGTGCTGGTAAGGGAAACCACCAGCGCCTTCTGGCAACGGAAAATATTTACCACGGAAACCGAAATGCGTTTGCCGTTCTCAAAAGATAATTATTTTTTTGCAGTGCAGTCGGTAAACGAAACAGGCAACGAAAGCCTGCCGGTTGTTCCGGGCATTGGCCGTTGAACGGCTGCCCCTATTTCCCTCCCAGTATCCTTTTTTTATTAACCAGGAGAGATCCTGTTAAAGAACTAAAACCATGAAGGAAAACGAAAGGTATTGGTATGCCGTGTATACAAAACCACGCTGGGAAAAAAAAGTAGCGTCGCTGCTGGAAGCAAAGGGTGTGGAATATTACTGCCCGTTGAATAAAGTAATAAAGCAATGGAGCGACCGGAAGAAAACGATACTGGAGCCTTTGTTCAAATCATATGTGTTTGTACAGGTGGAAGAAAAACGGAAATGGGAACTGATGAACATCAACGGCATTTTGAATTATGTGCATTACATGGGTAAGCCGGCAAAGATCCGGAACAGCGAGATTGAGACCGTAAAAAGATTTTTGAATGAATTTGATTCGGTGGATGTGGTGGAAAGCAGTACACCGGCAAATGCCAGGGTAAAGATCCGGCAGGGTGTACTAATGAATTACCATGGCGTATTGCTGGAAGTAACGGGCAATAAAGCCAGTGTGAAGATAGAGAGCATGGGCCTGCAACTGACCGCCGTTTTTGATAAAAGCAACCTGGAAGTGCTGGAAGAGAAAAAGAAATAGTTCTTTCTTGTCCGGCTTAACAATAATTTTTCAGCCGCTAACCGGTATTTGTTCTATTTTCAACCGTGCCAGTTATTAAACCCCTTAATCTTGACCATGTTTAACTTCTTCAAAACAAAAAAGACGGAGGAAAACATATTCAGCAGCCTGCCTGTTTCCACAGACATTCATTCACATATCTTACCCGGCATTGATGATGGTTCGCCCGACGTGGAAAGTTCGTTGGTACTTATAAAAGGAATGATGGACCTGGGCATCCGTAAGTTCATTGCCACGCCGCATATCATTGGCGACCTGTACCGCAATACCCCGCAAACCATCAATACCGCTTTGGAAGAAACAAAAGCCGCCTGCAAAAAGGCCGGGATGGATATAGAACTTTCTGCAGCGGCAGAATACATGATCGATGATCATTTTTTAGAGCTGCTGAAAACCAAATCGCCGCTGCTTACACTGCATAAGAATATCCTGCTCACCGAAATATCCTATTCTACACCCCCGGTTAACCTGGAAGCCATCACGACAACTATCATTGCCGGGGGATATAAGCCCATACTGGCTCACCCGGAACGTTATCATTTCTATCATTACAATCCCGATATCTATTATCACCTGAAAGAAATGGGTTTTCACCTGCAGGTAAACCTTTTATCGCTTACCGGCTATTATGGCAAGGGCGTGAAAAAGGCAGCCAGGTTCCTCATTCAAAAAGACCTGGCTAGTTTGGTGGGCACCGACCTGCATCACAAATATCACCTGGCGGCATTCAATGACCCGAAGAACCAGTCCGTGATCCACGAAATACTCGGTAGCAGAAAATTCAACGACCTGGAAGCACTGGCAGATCAATGATCGCTTTCTGCTCATTACTATTCATCATCCTGTAAATAACTATCTTTATTTTAACGCCTAAACGACCAGTACGGATGAGATCTTTTTGCAGCCTTGTGCTTATTTTGTTTTTTTACTGCAGCCATGCACAAACCTGGTATATCAGTGCCACAGGCAGCGATGCTGTTGGCAACGGATCTGCCGTTAACCCGTGGAGAACACTGGTAAAAGCCGCTTCTGTTATTAATACAGCAGGCAGCATCATTCACGTGAAGAAGGGCCTGTATATAGAAACCGAACAGGTTAAACTGGCGCCGGGTGTGAGTATTGAAGGAGAAGGTGATTCTTCGGTTATCAAAAGCGCCATCACAGATGATTGGAAAGAAATTTTATCGCTTCGCTCAGAAGAAGGGACCAATGGTAACCAGCACATCTCCAATTTGAAATTCGACGGGCAGAACCTCTCCAGCTTCTGGGCCATTTATGTAAGCGGACGCAGCAATGTGAGTATTTATGATTGCAG
The DNA here is from genome assembly GCA_035328475.1 of Ferruginibacter sp. Taxonomy (GTDB): domain Bacteria; phylum Bacteroidota; class Bacteroidia; order Chitinophagales; family Chitinophagaceae; genus Ferruginibacter. Next base: position 49,749 of record DAOLIP010000014.1, on the reverse strand, counting down.
CATTACCAACTTCAAAGACCGCGGCGTGATTTTTAATGGCCGTAATGATGACGTGGCCGCTGCACCGAATACGTATGCTGCGGGAAATAAATTTTACAACAACAGGGTTTCAAACTGTGCGGCCTACAATACCCCTAACGGCGTTTATGGAAGAGGTTGCCTGAATATTGGCGGCCAGGACGGGATGCTGATCTATAATAATACCATGGTGCAGAACCAGCGGCCCAACGGGCACAACGGATACCTAATTAAATACCATAATGATGGTTACCTGAAGGGTGTGAAAATATATAACAACACACTTACCAAAGTTCCATTTGCCGGGAATTTTGGCGGTGACAATGGCTGGGACTTTGCGATCGAGTTCTGGAATGTGCAGGGAGGAATGGAGATATACGGCAATACGATACAGGGCGCCATTGATATTGTGAACACCAGTAAAGGAATGTACCCGTTCGGGATATGGATTCACGACAATAAGATAGGCCAGCCTGTTTTAAACAGTCATTTCGAAAGCGGGATCATCTTTGAAGTTTCCAACGAATCGGTGCTTGTTGAAAAAAATGTGCTCAGTAAGATATCCGGTGGTATTTTATTTTATGCGCAGGAGAATACCGTGCTTAACGATATTGTCATTCGTGGAAACCGCTTTGAAGAAATTGGCCGCAATACAGGTAACGGGAACAATGGCAACGGCGTACAGATCAGCTGCGGCACCCTGCTGGGGAATACCAATCATTATACTTTAGCCGACCTGGTCATTTACGACAACAGCTTTATTGCTGCGGTGAACAATGCGCCTTTTTATGGTATAGAAATTACCGGGGCAGCAGCAGCAGCCAAAATAAAAATTCAAAAGAATACCATTAAGGGTTTTATGGCGGCCTGTATTGTAGCCAACCCTGCCAACGTAATTGAGGGCCTGGTTATTGAGGACAATATTTTAACAGCCAATGGTAATAACAACAACCCGTTTTACATCATAGGTATTCCTTCGGCTTATAGCTTTAAGAACAATACAAGGGCGGGCGGGGTTGCCGGTGCGGGCGGCGGATTCAGTTTGCGCCAGGAAATATTAAGGCCGCTTTATTACGAAGCAAAGAACATAAGCCCGGTGCAGGTCATTGCGTTTCTTTCGCTCATTCTTTTCACCTGGTTTGCCCGTAAGGAAAATATCTATGCATTCCCTGCCTGTGTTTTATATGCGGGGGTTTCTTCTTTCATCAGTTTCGATGGAGGACATTATGGTCAGATTGCCCTGTATCTTTATTTCATTGCTATGTGCGCCTATGGCTGGATGATATGGGCAAAGAGAGACCGGAAAGGCCACCGGGTGGTGCGGATCAGTTCGTCAACCAAAAAAGACCTGTTGATCCAGCTATTGATCTTTACAATATCTGCTGTCGTTCTGTATACCGCTTTTCATTATGCCGGCCAATTCTTCCCTTCCGGTTCCATTGCCTGGATGGATGCAATAATGTATGCAGCTTCTTTTGCTGCATTGTGGTCAATAACACAAAAAAAACTGCAGGGCTGGTATTGGTGGATAGCTGCCAATGCTGTTGCAGCATCGGCCTACTTCATGAAGCATTACCTCGTGAACAGTTGCTTTCACATACTGTTACTGCTAATGTCTGTGTGGGTATTGTACAAATGGAAAAAAAGGATGACAAGAAGAAGGATTTGATGAATGCTATCCCAATTTTTTCAGATGAGCCGAAAGACGCAGGCTTATCGCCACACAGGTAAGCGTTGGGTTCACGGCTCCTCCCGTAGTATAGCAGGAAGCTCCCGCCACAAACAGGTTATCAATTCCATGAATTTTACAGTTAGCATCAACTACGCCTTGCTTCGGATCTTCATGCATGCGGGTAGTACCCAGGTGGTGCCATCCGCCGCTGGTATAGTCGGGCAACTGCGGATCATTATCCAGCAGGAAGTCGTACATTTTTACACGACCCAGCCCTGCTGCACCTATCTGTTGTCCTAAAAGTTTATTGATGTGATACACTGTTTTTTTATCAATGGGTGATAAGGCCCAGTGCAGATTTGCCCGGGGTACGCCCAGTTCGTCTTTTTCTTCACTCAACACTACCCTTGAATCGGGGTTAGGGAGTTGTTCTGCCCTTGTGAACAAACCATAGGATTGATAAAATCCTTTCGAAAAAAGTTTTTGGATATAGTTCCGCTTGTCCAGGTTGGAATATTTATGAAACGTATCCAGCGCTTTGCGTGGATCATCCTGCGACCATATTTTAATGGAAGGAATGGTATTCTTAGACATGGCCAGCGGCATCAGCGATACCGACCCGTTTAATACACCCAGTTCTTTTTGCTTGGCAGGTGAAATGGCCAGTTCTGCCCTCACTTTTGTTTTATCGTCCATGCGGTAAAACAAAAGCGGATCGGTATGGTTGAGCCACATTTCGCCGGTCTTGATCTCCACATGTTCCATAAAGTAGCGGCCAACAAGATCGTTATCGTTGCCGAGTCCTTTAGGAGCCTGTTTGTTGCATGCCAGTAATACCCTTGCATTTTGAATAGAGCAGCAGGCCAGCACAAACCGCTTTGCTTTTACGGTATGTTCTTTCCCGGCGTAATTCTTAATGGTTACCTGTGTAACAGAACCTACATTTTCGGTAGTGGTAATATCAACCACGTTGGCATAGGTATAGAGGTGAATGTTCTTTGCATTCACAACCGCATCCCGGTATTTGTTTCCAAACCTGGTTGGCGGACTGAAATGCCATAGTTTACTCCAGATGATATTATCATCGAGTGGTAACAGTTTGAATGCATTGTTTTGTTTCAACCAGTATTCTGTTCCCCATTCAAAAGCGCCCAGGTCTAATATTTCATGTGCCTTTGGATAAAAGGGTGAAATGTCTTTGAGGGTAATGGGCCAGCCGCTGTTCTCTACCCAGTCTCTTTTTTCAAAATCAATATCATCAAAAGTAGAACACATGCCTCCCCAGTGCCCGGTGCTTCCGCCGAAATAATGCAGGCGGCTTGCTTTCATCGGGTAGTAAGGATGGCCGGTAAGTTTTCCGTTATATAGTTCCTGTACCCGGTCATCGTAATCCATTCCACCACCTTCGAGCAATATTACTTTATGGGAAGTGTTCTCCAGGTCGAGCGCCATACTTATGCCGGCAGCGCCGGCACCAATGATACAAATGTCTCCTTCTATTACAGATTGATTATCTAATTGTCGGGCATCAATATGCATGTGATGTGGTTCGGTTTAATCAGGTTAAAGAAAATAAGGCGCATTGGCGGGCTTCGGTTACAGAGATCACCCATCCGCTCAGCACATGTATCCGGAAATTATTGAAGTCGTCCAATGTCTTTTTCTCCATCAGCAACGATACCGCTTCTTTATCGGACCGGGGGATCGGTTTACCCGTTCCATCAGTAAGAAGCAATTGTTCCAGTTTTGCCTTGTCACTTTCCTGCGGAGCCATTTTGCGGTATTGGTCTCCTATTTCACGTATCGCTTTTTCTTCGCAAAAATTTCCCAGTTCCTCCGGCATTACCAGCGGGTGATAATTCTTTTTTCGGGTGCTGTAATACCGTACAACCGGAATGGAAGCAACAGCTAAGGCAGCGGTAGTGGTTATTAAAAAAGTTCTCCTTTTCATGCAAGGCAGCAGGTTGGTTTATAGTTGGGTGTTTTGTGAAAATACATTAGGGCTGAATATGCTTCAAAACAGAATTATGTGGTTTTTATTGTATTTGTAAATTAAAAATAGATAAATAAAATCAAACGAGAAGCGGGTAGTTTTCATTCTTATAAAAAGCAATTGATGTGATGACCGAAAAAATATTGTTTAATTCTCCTCCGGTTTTATCAACAAATGATTAAAATTTATCAACATCTGTGGATTACCCACCCCCATTCCTTACCTATGCATGACAATGTATTTTACACATATATTTGTTTCCACTTATTTATACATTTTTCAAATAATCATATAAAAAATGAGGCTTTTTTACTGCAAGTAGTAGTATTTAAGCCACTGCTTTGAGATAATCGTAGCATTATTTTTGTAAAAAAAGCTACAAACGTGTACAAGCGGAGAATTTTCAATTCGACAGCATTTATATTAAGCCATCATGGGAATAATAAATATGTAAACGGGTCGTTAAAGAGAAATAATCCAATACTAAATCTTGATATTCTATGAAAGTATTTCTACTGGCACTAGCGCTATTCGTATGTAGCCTTACACAAGCCGCCACCTATTACATCAGCCCTACGGGCAATGATAACACCGGTACCGGCACCCTCGCCAGTCCATGGCGCACTTTATTCAAAGCAACTTCTACTGTTGTTGCAGCCGGCAACATCATACATGTTCTGCCAGGCACTTACACCGAGACCCAGACCTCTAATTTAAGGCCTGGGGTGAGTATTGAGGGAGAAGGCGCTGCCACTACCATTATCTTAGCAAATATGACAGGCACCTGGTCGGAGCTTTTAAGTTTAAGCTCTCCCCAGAACACCAATGGCAACCAATCCATTTCCGGCATTACACTTAATGGTCAATACGTAAGTGAAGCCAATAACAAGACCTGGATCGCTATTTGGATATCGGGAAGAAGTAATGTGAATGTGCATGATATGAAAATTGTTGGTTTCTATTATGCAGCAGCCATATTTGACGGTTTCGATGCAACATCCCCTTCGGCTGACCCCGGAGTTACCGCAACCGGCAATAAGTTTAACAACAATGATGTAGACAATTGTGCGACCATTTATAATACATCGGGTTCGGGATGTTTAAATATAGGCGGACAAACAGGAATGGAGATACTAAACAATTCTATCATAAATACTTCAAGGGTAAATTTTAAAAACGGATGGCCCATTAAGTATTGGGACAATGGATACCTGAAAGGATGTAAAATAAATAACAACATCTTAAAAAAGTCTCCTTACTTAGCCAACTATTGGGGCGAGGGCGGAGATTGGGATTTTGCCATTGAACTTTTTAATATTCAAGGACTGGAAATAGGCTATAACCAGATACAGGGAGCTGTTGATCTGAATTATAATTATGCCGGCAACTATGCTTATTCCGTTTGGGCACATCACAATGTGCTTGACCACGTAGTGCCAAATTACAGTCACCCTGAAAGCGGTTTTATCCTCGAGTTTGCAACAATAAACGGCATTTTTGAAAACAACATCATTAATAATGCTTTTGTTGGAATAAGTTATAACCTGCGTTCACCCAATAACCACGGAGGCTATACGTATCCCTGCACCAGCGGCGGATGCAGTGAGGTGTCGGGCAATATTATCCGCAATAACTTATTTACCAATTTATACCAGGCTCCTTACGGAGCAAGTGGTGCCATCATTACACAAACTGAAAACGGTACTGATGACCCATATATTGATGGGTTCAGCTGTTATAATAACACGTTTATTGCAAAAGCAACACAAGGCGCCCCGGTAGGACTTGACTTTACTTCACAGAATAACGGAACGGTAAGAAATGTAAATATCAGGAACAATATTTTCCAGGGCTTTACCAACCGTTCAGTGGCAGGTACTGCAGCAGGCACCCAAAATAATATTTTAATTACCCACAACGACTCCTACAATACAGCAGGTCCTTCATGGACAGGCGGAGGGGTTACCATTAATAATAATATTGCTGCAAACCCGGTATTTACCGGCAACGGCTATTTTACGTTACAGGCAACATCGCCCTGCATTGATGCAGGTGTGAATGTTGGATTGCCTTACAGTGGTACAGCACCCGACATGGGGTATGCAGAATATTCTTCCGCTACAAACACGCCACCTGTTGCCAATGCAGGGCCGGATCAAACCATTACGTTGCCTACCAGCACCATTACATTTGCAGGAAGCGGAACAGATCCCGACGGAACTGTAACGGCCTACCTGTGGACCAAGATTGCCGGGCCAACTGCCGGCACCATTACCAACCCGGCTTCTGCTACTTCTACCGTTACAGGCCTGGTTGCAGGTACATACAGTTTTGAATTAAGGGTTACAGATAATGCCGGTGCATTTGGAAGAGATACCATGCAGGTGATTGTAAACACTGCTACCAATATTCCCCCGGTTGCCAATGCGGGACCTAATCAAACAATTACTTTACCGACCAACTCAATAACATTTGCAGGAAGCGGAACAGATCCGGATGGTTCTATCTCCGCTTATTTGTGGACCAAGATTGCCGGGCCAACTGCCGGCACCATTACCAACCCGGCTTCTGCTACTTCTACCGTTACAGGCCTGGTTGCAGGTACATACAGTTTTGAATTAAGGGTTACAGATAATGCCGGTGCATTTGGAAGAGATACCATGCAGGTGATTGTAAATTCTGCAACCAATATTCCGCCTGTTGCCAATGCAGGTGCCGATCAAACAATTACTTTACCAATTAACTCAGTTACACTTTTTGGTAATGCTGTAGATCCGGACGGGTCAGTAACAGCTTACCTCTGGACCAAGATAGCCGGACCGGCTGCAGGAGCTATTACCAACCCTGCTTCTGCTTCAACAACCGTTACAGGTATGGTTGCAGGTGTATACCGGTTTGAACTGAGGGTTACTGATAATGCGGGTGCTTTTGGAAGAGATACTGTGCAGATAACCGTAAACGCTGCTATTCCGAATAATCCTCCAACAGCCAATGCAGGGCCTAACCAAACGATCACCCTGCCAACAAACTTTGTCATACTTTCCGGAAGCGGAACAGATACGGATGGCAGTATTGTTGCTTACCTGTGGACAAAGGTTTCTGGTCCGGCTGCCGGCACCATTACAAACCCAACCACGGCAGCTACATCAGTAACCGGGTTAACACAGGGTGTTTACCAGTTTGAGTTAAGGGTTACAGATAATGGTGGCGCTTTTGGAAGAGATACCGTTCAGGTAACCGTAAACCCTACGGCCTCCAATATCCCTCCTGTTGCCAATGCAGGACCTGATCAAACAATTACACTTCCAACAAACTCTGTTATATTATCTGGCAGCGGTACCGATGCTGACGGAGTTGTTGTAGCATACTTATGGACAAAGATCGCAGGACCGGCAGCCGGCACTGTAACTAATCCTGCCGTTGCGGCAACTTCAGTTACCGGGCTCGTTGTTGGCACTTACAGATTTGAATTGCGGGTAACAGATAATGGTGGTGCATCAGGAAGAGATACGATCCAGGTAACAGTGACCCCGGGGGCAACCAATACGCCTCCTACAGCCAATGCAGGACCCGATCAAACCATTGTATTACCGACCAACTCTGTTATATTATCCGGCAGCGGTACCGACCCGGATGGTACCATCACCGCCTACCTGTGGACCAAAATAGCAGGACCGGCTGCAGGTACTATTGTAAATCCTAACGTTGCTGCTACTGCAGTGAGTGGTTTGGCAGCGGGTACTTACCGTTTTGAATTAAGAGTAACGGATAATGCAGGCGCCTTTGGAAGAGATACTGTTCAGGTAATTGTAACTTCTACACCTAATACGCCTCCTACAGCCAATGCAGGACCTGATCAGACAATCACATTGCCGACAAACTCTGTAATTCTTTCCGGAAGCGGAACAGATCCGAATGGTACGGTTACCGCTTATTTATGGACAAAAATTTCCGGGCCGGCTGCAGGTACAATAACCAACCCGAATGTTGCTGCAACTTCTGTAACAGGGCTTGTGGTAGGTACTTACCTGTTTGAATTAAGGGTTACAGATAATAACGGCGCCTTTGGAAGAGATACGATGCAGGTAACTGTTAACCCCGGAGCAACTAACACTCCGCCAACAGCAAATGCAGGACCTGATCAGACAATTGTATTACCTGCAAGTGCAGTGATATTGTCTGGCAGTGGTATTGATCCCGATGGCATCATCACCGCATACCTTTGGACCCAGGTTTCCGGGCCATCTGCAGCCACGATCACTAATCCGAATGCAGCGGCTACTTCGGTAACCGGCCTGGTACAGGGTGTATATTTATTCGAACTTAGAGTAACGGATAACAGTGGTGCTTTTGGAAGAGATACCATGCGGGTGACCGTTAATCCAACTGCCGCAAATATGCCGCCTGCTGCAAATGCAGGACCTGATCAGAATTTTGACCTGCCAATCAACAGTACCATCCTTTCCGGAACCGGAACGGACCCCGATGGAATTGTAGTGGCTTATTTGTGGACCAAGATTTCCGGCCCGGCTGCAACCATTACCAACCCGGGAACATCTGCAACTTCTGTTACAGGACTGGTGCAGGGTGTATATCAATTTGAGTTGACCGTTACTGATAATAATGGCGCTGCCGGAAAAGATACCGTACAGGTAACTGTTAATGCAGCCAATATACCCCCAACAGCCAATGCAGGGCCCGATCAGACAATTATGCTGCCAACAAACTCCAGCACATTATCCGGCAGTGGTACAGATACAGACGGAACCATTGTAAGGTATGAATGGCAACAGTTGTCTGGTCCATCCAACAATGTTCTGTTCTCTACTACAACAGCCATCACGTTCATCAATAATCTGGTTGACGGGGTGTATGTGTTTGAGTTGACCGTAACTGATAATAAAGGAGCTACCGGCAAAGACATCGTAACCGTTCTTGTAACGACCCCTCCTGTACAGCAGGTAGTAATGAATGATGCCAGGATATACCCTAACCCGGTATTTGATTTTGCCACACTGGAAATTAAAAAGATCGATGCGAATTCGAAACCATCCCTTCTTATTGCAGACATGTCGGGTAAGGTTGTTTATACGAAAGAGTTAAACTCTACCCTGCAAAGCTTTACGGAAAGACTGGATCTACGGTTCCTGGGTAAAGGCACTTATGTAGCTTATGTACAATTCCCGAACGGTGAAAAAAGGTCGATCAAACTGATCAAACAATAAAGCGTTTATAAAATGAAAAGGGGAAATGATAAATCATTTCCCCTTTTCATTTTCATTATTCAAGCCCCCTGGCAGCAAATATGGACAGGATTAAAATTCCTGGGAATTTTGTTAGATTCTCACCCGGATCTTCTTATTTAGCAAGATCGGGGCCTTTTGACAACAATCGGCATATTTCAAATTTAAAGGTTGATTTTCAGCTAATTAATTGCGAGGGGAAGTAAGTACTTCCTTTATTTTAAGGCCAATTTTTAAATTTCTTTATAGTTTGTTCGCTGCTTATTTTGTATTCTATATTATTCATTATATATTTACTCCGTAATTCAATACCTCCCAAAGTAAACTGCGACAATTCAATCCTGTCCAAGTCTTTAATTTAGTACTCTAATGCCTATGTTTCTCCCGGCCTGAATACCATTCAGCCACTATTCAATACTTCTATTATTGTTGTTAATCTGAAATTACATTGTCATGGCAAGAGGTTTACTATTCACATTATTAGCGCTGGGTTTTGCATCGTTGCAAACACTGGCACAATTTACCAGCGTTTCATTTTCTGTTCAGGCCCACGAAGATGATTGGCAGCTTTTTATGTCGAGCAGAATCGTTGCCGACCTGAATGTAAGCAACAGGAAAGTTGTTTTTATAACGTTAACGGCAGGGGATGGAAGTGCTGGGGCTGCATCTTATGCACCAAGTAATATTCCTTTTTATTTATCAAGAGAGAACGGTTCGGTATACTCGAGTAAATACGCTGCTGATATCACAACAGTAACGGCGCCGCTGGATGTGCCGTTAGTCAGCAACGTAACCATTAACGGTAAAACAATTGCAAAATATACTTATAAGAACACCGTAAATTATTTCCTCCGCCTGCCAGATGGAAATGGCGATGGAAGCGGATTTAACAATAATGGGTTCCAAAGTTTGCAAAAGTTGAGAGCCGGAACCATTACAGCCATGAACGTAGTTGGTTATACCACCAGCCCGCCAACCAATGGCCCTGCTGCCTACACGTACACATGGAGCCAGTTAACAAACACCATAAGGCAAATCATACTTGCTGAAAAAATTACCGGTACGCAATCATGGGTAAATGCGGCAAGCACTAATACCGGAAGCTATAATACCGGCGATCACTCTGATCATATTTATTCTTCATACGCAGTACAGGATGCGATTGGAATGCCTTCTTCACACGCAGTAACCCCTCTTCTTACCTGGGTTGGGGTGAATGGTTTCAGAGATTACAATTCCTCCAGCTATGGAGCCAATTTAAACTCTGTTGACCACGAAAATGCATCAGCAATTTTTGGATTAACAAACTGGGGTCTGATAGAAGCACAGTATGCAACCAACTTTAATTCAGGACATAAAGTATGGTTACCCATGGATTATTTTGAAGTATTGAGAACGCCTTCCGGTTCAGCGCCCTTCGCCGGTACAGGCGGTGGTACAGACGGAAGTCTTGACAATGGCTTTTCCGGAAAAGACTTACCCGGAAACCATTTAACGGAGATACCGATGATTGTTTCTATTACGGGGCCGGCTTTTGCAGGCAAAGAGATCGCAATGATCATCAGCCCCTACGAAACCGGGACATTAACAACATCTGTATTGAATGAGAATGGCGTTAAAGTATACGAACAGAAAACAGTCATTACCGACAAAAGCGCTCCTTTACTGGTTACCTTAAAACAACCCGTTAAAGCCAAGGGCGATTATGTTATACAGAATACCTTAAACGATAAATACACAGAAACCCGGAAAATTGTAGTTGAGCAATAATTTTCTATAAAACAAGGAAAGATGAAAAGAATTATTTTACTACTGTCGCTGTTTGTATCCGCTCATAAAATCAATGCGCAACTGCAGGTAACCTATTTTGTGGTGGGAGATGCCGACGACTGGCAGCTTTTTATGTCTAATCAGCTTATAAGCGACCTAGACGCAGGAGGAAAGACCATTGTGATTACCCTTACAGCAGGTGATGAGGGAAATGGTTTCAGTACATTTAATGGATCTTCAACTGCTTATTATATTGCCAAAGAAAGAGGCGCAATGTCTTCTGCAAAATTTGTTGGAGATTTTATGAATACGCCTTATCCATTAACACATGCTGTACCCAATGCACAAACTGTTGCAATCGGTGGCAAGAATATTGTCAAATATGTTTATGGTAATGCCAATGGCGTAGGAAGTGTAGTGAATTATTTTCTCCGCCTTCCGGATGGAGGATCTGCAGGAGCTGGTTTTCCCGGCACCGGCAATAACTCGCTGAAAAAATTAAAAGATGGGAACATCGCCAACCTTACTTCGATAGACGGCGCAAACACCTATACCTGGGCACAATTAGTAAGCACTATTTATGCCATCATCTTTGCGGAAAAGGGGGCAGATCCGCAGGTATGGATAAATGTAGCAGACCTGAATACCGGAACCAATCCGAATGATCATTCTGACCATACGTATTCTTCCATGGCGGCACAGGAAGCGGTAGCTACCCGGCTCTGGATAGGTATCAATGAATATGTGATGAATCATTCTTCAAACCTGGCAGACAATAATACAAACGAACAGTATGAAGATGCTACAGCAGCATTTGCCCAGTACAACTGGGGGTTAATAAAAGAAAAATATTCCTCACAATTCAACAGTACTACCAGGGCATGGTTAAACAAAGAGTATGTGTCTATTGAACGGTCTCCGACAGGAAACGGGCCCTTGCCGATAACGCTTTTGAGTTTTACCGGAACACTTAAAGGAAATAATGTTTTACTTGACTGGACTACCTCATCGGAAATCAATAGTAAGGAATTTCAGGTAGAAAGATCGAATGACGGGATTTCTTACCGTAAGATAGGTGTTATTGCTGCCGCAGGCAACAGTGCTTCTTTAAAGAGTTATAAGTATCTCGATATTGAAGCTACAGACCTGAATTATTACCGGTTAAAATTGGTTGATATTGATGGATACAATAAACTCAGCGATATTGTGACCGTAAAAAATAACGGTCTTTCCCAGGCGGTATTCCCCGTTACAAATCCCTTTGCAGATTATATTGGCGTACGTTTTGCCAAACTCCCCAAGGGAGAAGTTGGTTTAAGATTAATGGATATGTCTGGCAAGGTGATCAACAGCACAAGGGTCTTTAACCCACTATCTTCGGTCATCCGGATCGATAACACCTCAGCCTTAAGTAAGGGATTATACATTGTGCAGGTCGAAAATGCAGGAAAACAATACAGCATTAAAGTGCTGAAACAATAAAAGATTTACACAAGCATCTGCCAACCGGGGAACAAATAATTGTTTCCCGGTTTTTTATTATGGGATTTCCCGGCTATTGTTAAACCATTCTTATTGAAGAAAAATATACAGGAAGAATGTTGGGTGTTACAGCAGCTGATTGTTATTAAAAGGCGTTTTTATTACCTTTCAAAACATGATATACCGTAAGAAAAAGTATCTGGATATCCAGCCACAGGCTCCAGTTTTCCAGGTACCACAGATCTTTATTTACCCTCATCTTGATCTGTTCGGGATTGGTTATTTCTCCACGGTAACCGTTTATCTGCGCCCAGCCGGTGATACCGGGCTTTAAGAATTGCCTGATCATATAATCTTCCACTACTTTAGAGTAGTCGGTAGTGTGTTTAAGCATGTGTGGCCGGGGTCCCACAAGACTCATTTCTCCTTTAAATACATTGATGAACTGGGGAAATTCATCCAGGCTTGTCTTTCGTATGAACCGTCCAATAGCAGTAACACGGGAATCATTTCGTGTCGCCTGTTTCAGGTCGGCATCCTTATTATTGGCCTTCATACTTCTGAACTTAAGGCACTTGAAGGTTGATTTATTTTTACCTGTACGCAATTGTCCAAAGAATATGGGGCCACGTGATTCCAGCATTATCAAAAGGCCAAGTATGGGTATTAACCAGGAAAGGATGAACACAATAACCAAAGTGCTTACCACCAGGTCAAGCGCTCTCTTTTTGATGCGGTTACCCACATCATCAAGTGGCTCACTTCTTAATGAAAGAATAGGCAGGTCGCCAAAATATTCAATATGCACATCCCTTGTGATGAATACAGAAAGATTGGGAACGATCTTAAAACGGATACATTCCTTTTCTGACTGAAACATCAGTTCATAGATACTTTTGTTCTGCTCGGGTGTGATGGTAGAGAATATCTCATTAATATTCATGTCCTTCGCAACCTGCAGGGTATTATCAAGTCCGGTAAGCACCGGGTAATGGGTCAATTCATGTACATTTCCTTCATCTTCCACAAATCCAATAAGCTGGGTATTGATTCCATCCTCTTCAAAATATTTGGCCAGTTTTTTAGCTGTGTCATTATATCCGAGAATGAGTACCTTTTTAAATATATGGTCGCTTTTTTTGTAGTAGTTCCTGATACCGAGGTAAAGGAAACGGTTGATCAGTAATCCAATGCCGAAACTGATAATGATGGTAAAAATGAACAGTCTTGATATATTAACCTCAAAGGAGAAGAACAGATAGAACAGCACCAGGATTATCCAGAACATATAAACCTGTATGGTTCTTTTGGTAAAATATTCAAAACTCAGAATGATTTTACCGGCATAGGTTCTTAACATGAAGGAAGGAATTACCCAGAAGATATTTGAAACAACCCAGAAGTTAAAATAGGCATTGGCAATATTGGTCAGCAGGTGGGTCCTGAATATGATCTGGCAAATAAAAAAAATACTGTTTAATACCAGCAGGTCAAGTAAAATCAGTGTTATCTGCAAGTATCTTTCAAACTGCCGGTTCATTCCAGGTTATTTTTATTCTGAGTTTGTTCTGGTTTACTTAAAAATTCACATGGTCACTTGCCCCGGGGTCAGGAGGCATTCACCAGGGTGTTAGGCTGGTATATTGAGCTTAATGCATCCATGATCCTTTCAGAGGTCTTTCCGTCCCAGAATGGAGGTATCATACCTTTCTTCCATTTACCTTCCATGATCTTTTGTATGCTGGGCTTTAGTTTGCAAATATCATCCCCGATTAATTCATTGGTTCCGATCGTTACCGTTTCGGGTCTTTCCGTAGAGTTCCGTAAAGTTAAACAAGGTATATGTAATACCGTTGCCTCTTCTGTTATTCCACCCGAGTCTGTTATAATTCCTTTTGCATTTTTCACGAGGTAAATAAATTCCAGATAGCCCTGTGGATCGATCATGATCATCTTATCATCATGGATATTGAACTTATCAATGATCTGGCGGGTACGTGGATGAACCGGGAAGATCACCGGAAGATGCATAGAAGCTTCCTCTATCGAATGGAGAATAGATGCCAGTTTCTTTGGATCATCCACATTGGAAGGACGATGAAGTGTTACCAGGAAGTATTCCCCGCTTTGAAGCTTGTGTGCATCCCAAAAAGCAGGTTTACGCAACCGGTTTATATTCTGAAACAGTGTATCGATCATGGTATTACCAACAAAATAGATCCGGGAATCAGCTACGCCTGTTTTTTTCAATTGGGTATTGGCGTGTTCGCTGGTAGTAAAAAAATAATCACATAAGGAATCGGTAACGATGCGGTTGATCTCTTCCGGCATGGTCATATCGCCGGATCTTATTCCAGCTTCTACATGCGCCACATCAACACAAAGTTTTTTGGCTGTAATGGTACAGGCCATTGTAGATGTGACATCCCCAACTACCAATACCAAATCGGGGCGGTTGGCCATTAACTCCTGCTCAAATTTCACCATGATGGCTGCCGTTTGCTCTGCCTGTGTACCGCCTCCACATTCCAGGTTTGCATCGGGTTCGGGAATTCCTAATTGTTCAAAGAAATCGCCGCTCATCTTTTTATCGTAATGCTGCCCGGTATGCACCAGGCGGTATTGTATATCCTTTCCCTCAGCCTGTGCAGTTTTAATGGCCCTGATCATTGGGGCGATCTTCATAAAATTGGGTCGGGCGCCTGCTATTAATGTTATATTCATCCGGATTTAAGGAGTTTTTCAGATATAAGAAATGCTTATACTATAACGCATTAAGAAAGCATTTATTTTGTCCTGAAAATTTGTTTTGTCTTTTCTTTTAATACGAGATAAATGAACTCGGAGTTGCCAAATAGGTATCGTTTCCACATACGCCTCGGTTCCTGGATTACCCTGTAAAACCACTCCAACCCGGTTTTCTGCATCCACACAGGCGCCCTTTTCACCAGGCCCGATACCACATCAAAACTTCCGCCTACTCCCATGATAAACGGAGTTTTAATAAGCTCTTTATATGTATTCAAAAATATCTCCTTTTTTGGAGAACTCATTGCGACAAACAGAATACTTGCCCCCGATCCGGCTATCTGCTTTGCCACTTCCTGCTCTTCCTCTTTTCTAAAATAGCCGTTCCGGTAACCGGCAATGATCTGTTGGCCATACTTTTCTCCGTAAACTTCCACCACTTTCTTAACCACTTCCTCTTTTGCGCCCAGGAAAAAGATACGGTACTTTTTTTCCGCCGCCAGTTTTACCAGGTTTGCCATGATATCAATTCCGGCCACCCGTTCGGGCAACGACCTGTTTAAAAAACGGGAAGCCCAGACTATGGCCTGGCCATCTGCATTAATAATATCACAGCTTACAATAGACTCCTTCAGTTCGCTGTCTTTTTGTGCATTCACCACTTTGGCGGCATTGATCACCACATGATGTATGGGCCGCCGCTCAACGATCGCATTATTGATGAGGCCAATGGTCTCCTGCATCGTAAGTGAATCGACCGGTATGTCGCAAATACTAATCCGTTTCATTGTTTTCAAATTTAATATACGTGGTAAGCGCATAAAACATCCACGACTGCGCCCAGCGTATATAGGGTATACGTGAGGAGAAATATTTATTCACCTGGTAATAAAAAAAACCACCCGGTGCCTGCATGTTCCTTATTGTCCAGGTCAACACGTTATCCGCTGCCACTTTATGTTCTTCCAGTTTTCCAAGCCTTGCCAGTGTAATAACCAGTTGTGCAGGCGCATGAATGTCGATGGGATACGTGGAATTGTTGTAATACCTGGGAATTCCTTCCTCGGTAAAAAATGTATTAATATAATAATCAAGCCCTTGATCAACATTCCTTTTGTAAGAATTATCCCCCGAGAACTTCATGTATTCAAAAACGCATTCGAGGTTGTAGCCGGTATGAAAATTGTCAACCCATTGGTGAAAAGGCAGGGTTCCATAGCTCCATGATCCATCTTCCTTCTGGTATTTGCAGCAATAGTTTACCGATCGCTTTGCTTCATCAGCCAGTGCTGTTTCTTTCGTTATGCTGAAAACCCTTGCCAGCAAACGGCTTCCAAGCAAGGAGGCATTAAACACCACACTCTTATCCATCGGGGAATAAGAGAAAGCAAAATCGCCGCTCTCATCATAGGTCCGGTTCAGGTCTTTTAAAATGAAATCGCAGGTACTTCGGGCTGTTTGAAGCAATTGCTCATTTTTTGTAATGCTGTATGCATCAAGCAGGGCATTGGCAATAAAAGTGGAGGCAACAACCGTAGGGGTGTTCTTCGGTTGAAAAAAAGCCCTCGCCTGCCAGTCGAAATTATACCCCCAACATGCTCCGCTGTATCCTTCATTCTTCAGGCCAAGTATCTCACCCGAAAGAAAAATGATCTTGTTTTTATATTCCTCCCTGGGTTCTTGCTTATAAAGATTGCAATAGCCTGCCAAAAATAAGCCTAAGCCCTTCGGGTTATATTCTTTTTTTATTCCGGTGATGCGTCGAAGGTTTACCGGCGAACGCTTAAAGAACTGTATCCATGCCAGCCGGAAAAACCGGCTACTGGAAACAAAAGGAATTGATTGAAAAAAACGGCTGTTCAAACCGTCATAGGGATCGTATCCCCTGAAGTTCTCAGCCTCGCAGTATTTCTGAAGCCTGTTTAATGATTCTATGACTAAGCTGTTCAATGTGTTTCAGTTTGGCAATGGTAACCATCCTCACTTTCTCTTTAAAATGCGTGAGTTTATGTGATCATTCAGCCAGGGATGCATTTCATAAAAAGTGGCCCCGGCTTCTTTTTTATTTTCCCGGGCGGTGAATTCACTGCTGCCGGCATATTTAATAGCAGTCACCACCCTTCCCGGCATTTGCTTTTTTAAACTTTTTCTTACATCATCAGCAGACCCTGCATTGCTGTACCGGGCATGCTGGTAACCTACGATGGGGCCGCTGTCTATTCCCTGGTTTATAAAGTGGATGGTTGAAATAACGGGCACATCCAAAAGCAGTGAATAGGCAATGGTGGACTTACCCCGCAGTAACGGAAGGTAGCCCCAGTGATCGTTGAGCAGGCCCAGCCTGAATGAATCAAATATATTTTCTTTAATGATAAAGTTCAGTTTGTGAAAACCAATATCGAAATTCCCTTTCTTTATTTCTTTCCCGATACGTTCATCTTTATAATCGTAATCAAGCGTTTTATACGAATAGAAATTCCCTTTAAGTATAGATAAAAACTTAACCGGCAATTTAAATTTCAGCAACCGGTTGATGAACTTGCTGGGATGATACGGCAGAAAGAATTGTTCTACCTGGTGACCCTCCTTTTTCAATTGCTTTACGATGGGACCAAAAAAAGGCGGAAACCCGATCAGGCAAACTTTAAGAGGTTTATTATTAGTGAAGGTAATCTTCTCCAGGTCTCTTCCTGATGTATCCACCCGGTATTGCAGCAGGTTTTCCGGAAGATGATGACATCCCTTTTCATCCAGGTTGGCATTAAACCGTTCCATACAGCCATCCATCAGATCCTTCTCATGATCGTTCTCTTTATAAAACCAGAGGAATTCATTGAAGTAACGTATATCATTCGTTGATAAATAACCGGTGGAAAGAAACAGCAATATCCGGGAAACACTTTCACCAGGCAATAGTTTTTTTCTTTTGTAATGAATGCGAAATAATATCTCCTCAAAAGTGCCTGGAGAGTTTTTAAATGTTTTGTTTATCCAGCTCCAGTCAACGTTCCTGCTTTCTAACAGGTCCATAAGCATAAAATGCCTCAACTCTTCCGATTGAGGCTCATTTACGTTGATGGGTTTATGAGAATTCATGACGATCATCCTGCTATGCAGTTTTTAGTTTTACCATACCGGCATCTGCTTCAGCTTCCTTTAAAAAACCACTAAGGGTGTTGAAGCCGGCCACCCCTGCATACTTTTCCTGCACATAAGCCAGGAAGCGTTCAATATCCCTGTAATAATTATTGTATTGCTTTGTATGGCATTCGATCAGTATCGGAATATTTTTATTTGGGGTATCAGCGAGTTGTTTTATCACCTGGTCGAAGCTTGCCTTTAAATAAGAGAAAGGCTGGTTTCCTATTTTAAGATGTGTTTTATATGACACGTAAGGAAATTTCGGTTTTGATTCTTCGGCGATCGGTGATAACTCGTAGATCTTCTCCGGTACATTACTATCATAATAGTGCCGCATTGAATCACTTTTGGAGATCTTGCGTTTCACCAGGTCAACCGCCAGGTAGCCAAGCCCCATAACACCCGGGGTTACGGTCTGAAGCGGAATGATAAATATTTCTTTCTTTTCTGCAGATACCCTGCAAAGGTCGTCATATACCGGGTAGTAAGGCATGGTGGTTTCCTCCAGTGTTCTGTAATCAACGCCATTGCCGGGCAGGTACATTCCTTTGCGAACCCCTGTTACTATTTTAATGCCATGCTTCTCCATATTCTTCAGCAGGGTTCCCGATGGTTGAAGGCCCCAGGAGCCTCCTTTATAAGCCACCACTTTGTACTCAGGATCTATCGGGCGAAGCAGGTTGTGCAGGTAATTCACCGATTCGCCGATCAGGCGATCCTGTTCAGTATCACTGTATCTTCCGAAATTCCAGTTATCGTTAAGGAAGAAAAAATCGTCTTTACGGGTTGCATTCATCCATTGCGGATGCAGGTGAAGCTGTACATCAAAACCATAGGACTTCATCAGGCGTACTGAATCATCCCAGAGGTTTTTTTGCAGTTGCAGGTTATAGTCAGACTTGGTGTGTTTGCTGTATTCCAGTTGCTGCACCACATCAACCATAAACGTAAGTTTGATGCCGAGCCGCCGGGCCAGTTTCATAAAGAACATAGAAGGCAGGTATTGCAGTTGCGCCACATTGCCTAACCCGTTTCCCATCACTTCCCAGTCGTCTTCAATTAATATCGTGAACCGTTTACTCATTTTCTTATGTTAGTTTCAGGCATTCAGTATGTCATCCAGGTTGATGTCTTGCGCCATTCCTGTATAAAGACTGTCGTGTATTTTAAAAGTAGTTAAGGTGGTTAAACAGATCGAACGGAAACTGATGGGGCTGTCATTACCTGCTTTCAGTGCATTTACAAAAGCATCTACTTCTTCTTTATGTCCCTTACCAGCTGATTTCAGCTTGATGGTTTTACCGCCTTTATAGATCATTCCATCTCTGAAATCATTGATTACACCGATCTTGGATCCGCCAAATACTTCAATCAGTTCTTTGGGCATCCCTTTATCGCCATTGGCGAGATAAGTGAGATTTCCTACAGATCCATCTTTGAATTTTACAACGATGCTGATATTATCTGCCGGCGTTATTTTATCATTGGAGGTATTAATGCAGTCTGCATAAACCTTAATGGGTTCCGAATCCGTAAAGAACTGCATCAGGTCGATAAAGTGACACATTTCACCAATGAGTCTTCCGGCACCAATATCCTTCTGCTGCAGCCAGTTGTCTTTTGGTATCGATCCGGCATTGATCCGCATATTCATCACAATGGGTTCGCCGGCGTTGGTAAATTCTTTTTTTATACTTATGCTCACCGGGGCAAACCGCCGGTTGAAACCAACCATTAAAGGCTGTGTATGTTTCTTCTTTGTTTCGATAACGGCAGCCAGTTGCTCCATATTTATAGCAAGCGGCTTTTCAACAAACACATTCTTGCCCGCCTGTAATGACTTGATGGAAAGATCTGCGTGTGAGTTATGCGGCGTTGCAATGAATATGGTATTTACTTCTGCTTTACCCAGCACGTCATTCACTTCTGATGAACAGAAATTGAACCCAAACTTATTGGCCACATTTTTGGCCGTGATACCACGGGATGTTACTACTCCATCCAGCGAGGCACCCGACGCTTTTACATTCGGTATCAAATAGCTTTGCGCAAAACTTCCGGCGCCAACAAATGAGGCATTAACGGCTGCCAGTGGTTTATTGGAAAGCGTGATCGATGATCTTGATTTTGTTTCGTTGCCGGAATATTTAAGCAGGATGCCGATATGATGTTCTTTTACTTTACCAAGAATGATATCATAGGCCTTCTCTGCATCCTCAATACCTACAATATGCGTCGTTAGAGGCTTTAGGTTGATATATTTTCTTGCTAGCAGGTCAAGGAAACTTTCCATATTCCGCTGCTCTGTCCACCGTACATATGCATAGGGATAGTCCTGGCCGTTCTCTTCGTAATCCACATCATATCGGCCGGGCCCGTAAGAGCATGACATTTTGATATCAATCTCTTTGCGGTAATAATTCGGGTCTCTTGGAATATCCATCGGTACCACACCTACCACCACCACTTTACCTTTTTTACGGGCAAGGTCTCCGGCCAGTTCAATCGGGTCGTTCGATTGGGTTGCTGCCGTGATGATCACCGTATCAAAGCCATGTCCGTGCGTAAAATTATCGCAGGCTGTTTTTAAATTGGGGTCATTTCTTAAAACCGCTTTATCAGCAGAGTGTTCGTTGGCAATGGATACAAATGATTCAGAAAGGTCGATGCCAAAAACGGCACAACCATTGGCCTGCAACAACTGGCAGGTTATCTGCCCGAGTAGTCCCAGCCCGATCACACAAACCTTTTCCCCAATAACCGTTTCTGCCTGTCGGATGCCCTGCATGGCAATGGCTCCCAGGGTTGTATAAGCGGCATCTTCAAAATCAACTTCAGCAGGAATTTTTACCACCAGGTTTTGCGGAACAGCAACGATCTCTGCATGAGAAGCGTAATCAACCCCGGCACAGGCAACCCGGTCTCCGGGTTTGAACACACCGTTTGTATCCATGCTGCTGATCACCGTACCGGCAGTACTGTAACCAAGCGCCTTCAATGAATCGAGCTTTGCTTTCACTTTACTGATGGTAGCACTTAATCCTTCCTTCTTGATATTTTGTATTACCTGGGCAACAAGGTCGGGCCGCTGCCTTGCTTTGTTGAGCAGGTTGGCCTGGGCAACTTTAACCGTGCCTCTTTCTGTTCCGGCACTGATAAGTGAAAAATGATTCTCAACGAGTACCATGCCTTCTGAAAGGGATGGCAGGGGAACTTCATCTACATACAATTCACCAGTCTTAAAATTCTGAATTACCTGTTTCATTATTGTTTAGTCCGTTTTGGAGGGCCTTGAATGGCCTGTTATTATTTGAAAGTTTAAAGTTAGTTTAGTTGATTTTGAAAATCAGTAACCCATTGATATTAAAATATTATTACAGGGTTTTAACGCTGAATTCGTCTCATTATTATACAAAATTTTCATATGGCGCTTCTTTTTTTAAGTATTTTGGAATAAGGTCCTTTTGTGGGCAGTATTTAGTTGCCGGACGGGGTAAATTTTGAATATTTAGCATATTCCGGTTTGTTCAGTATCATTTCCCTGATCATGATACGGGAAACGGAATCGATGCTGTGCAGCGGATCCAGGAAACTGTTCTTATCACGGGTAATTACATTGGGCCAGTTAAAATCATAGAGGTCGCCGAATAGTTTTATGTCTTCCTTAAATTTTTCATACTCTTTCTCCAGTTTGAATTGGGCAATTTTATCCTGCACTTCGGTATGTGTAGGCGAAATGATGAACACCAGTTTGATCTTGTTCTTCACGCAATGGTCAGACATCTTTTTAAGTTCATTGTAATAATTCTGGGGGTAAGAATATGCTTTTAAGTAGCGGTCTTCCTGGGCCAGTTCATATTTCCAGAATTCTTCCCTTGAAAAAGGCGGTGCCTGCACTTCTACGGGTTGTTTAAATAATTTTGATTTCAGGATCAGCATCGTGTTCTCCACCGTGAACTTACTGGTAAGGTATAAGGGCTTGGAGTTTTTAACTTCCAGCGCTGCCGATACCCTGTCTTTTAATAAAGTGCCGCTGTAGCCTTCGATGGAGATGCCGATATAAACCGTATCCAGTTTATTACGGGAACTCAGGTCCCAGAATATTTTAATTACATCCTGTAAAGATCCTGCCCCTGCAGCCAGGTTAAGAACTCTTTTGCCATTCACTTCTTCAAAAAAATCCGGCATCAACCGCTGCGCTCTCGAATCGCCGAGTATGATCACGGGCGTTGGATTCTGTTCGTATTCAATAAGGCGGTACAGGTAGGTATTCTTTTTACGGGCCAGCGCATTCTTTAATTCTGCCGTTTGCTTATCTTTTTCAGGGGAGAAATAATTGAACGGATCGACTATGATCTCCAGTGCAATGAGGATCAGGAAGGGAGAAATAAAGATCAATAATTTTTTCAGAAACGTCAACATGCTGTTTCCCCTGTTTTAAAATTGAAAATAAACAAACTGTTCTCCGCTGAATATCCCCAGGTAAAAGATCAGGAATATGACGGCATAATATGAAAGCCACCTTACGGTGTTATTCTTATTGTTGAATAAAAGAATCCTGCCCGGGTAATACTCTTCCATAAAGTCTTTAAGGAATACGATACTGAATGCAATGAAACCATACAGCATGGTATCGCCGTCTTTATAAGGCAGGTGGAAAGAGTCGGAAAATATGCGTCCGAATATCTTCAGCACTTCCGGCACGGTGGCGGCGTCGCCGCCAAAACTTAACGAGAAAGCAAACAACAGGTAAGTAAAAACACAACCAAGCATAATGTACCACCATTTTTTACTTAAATTAAACCGGTCTTCAAAAGCGTCTTTTCTTTTCCTGGTCAGCATCTCCAGGCTTAGTGCAATACCCTGTATGAAACCCCATACCAGGAAATTAAGAGCGGCTCCATGCCAGGCACCTGAAATGATAAACGTAAGATTTAATGCGATCACAATCCCCCATTGCCCGTACTTACGGAAGCCAAACGACAGCGGTGTATAGACATAATCGGTCAGCCATTTTATCAATGAGATGTGCCAACGCCTCCAGAACTCCGACATGGTGGTGGCAAAAAACGGCCGGTTAAAATTTGGGATCACATTAATGCCCATCACTTTTGCACAACCGATGGCTATCAGTGAATAACCACCCAGGTCTCCGTATACCCGGATCGGCTGCATCAGCGTTGCCAGCAGTAAGGAAGATCCTACGTGCTGATCGGCATTTTTAAATACAGCATCTATATATATGCTTAAACGGTCGGCCAGCGCCAGTTTCATAAAATAACCCCAGAGCATCAGCTTCAGTCCGCTTACTACCATTTCATAACTGAACAGGAGTTTGCCTTTGAACTGGTGAAACATATTGGCAGCTCTTTCTATCGGCCCCGACATCACCACCGGGAAGAAAGATAAGAACAAGGCAACGATGCCTATATTTTTTTCTGCTTCCACTTCTTCATTATAAACATCAATGGTATAACCCAGCGCCATGAACGTATAAAATGAGATCCCTACAGGTAACAACAAACTTATATGCGGAAGGGGAAGCCGAAGACCGGCCAGGTTCAGCAAACCATAGATCCCTTCATTTACAAAATTGAAATACTTAAAGAAGAACAGGGGTAAAAGAGTAAGAACAATGGCCAGTACCAGGTAAAGGCCTTTGCTTTTGTCTGATTTTGTCCGGGCAATTAAATTAGTAAAAATATAGGTCGTTAATGTAACCCCGGCGAGCAGCAGGGCGTATACCGGTTTTATGTTAATATAAAAATAGCAGCTGGCAACCAGCAGGAACATCCACCTGAATTTCCCGGGAAGCAAAAAGTACACAAGCAGTACTGCAGGAAAAAAAACAAGAAAATTAAAGGAAGTAAAAACCATGCCGCTTATAATTTAGAACTGATAATGGCGATCATGTCTCCCACGTTTGCCATTTTGTTCAGGTCTTTCAGTTTAAATTTTATTGCAAATTCATTTTCCACTTCTGAAATAAGAAGCATATGGGATAATGAATCCCAGTTCTCCACATCCAGAGCGCTGAGTTCATCAGTGATCACGAGTGAGTTGTCTGAAAATACCTTTCTGAAAACGGGTGTAAGTCTGTTTACAATTTCTTCCTTTTGCATTTTAGTCGGTTTTTAATATTTTTTCCATTAGAAGCTTTTCGTTATACGGCAGGTAATCGAATATCTCTTCATTACCCGACTTATATGATCCAACGATCTTAAACCCATGACGCAGCAGGATCTTGATCGAGAAAACGCTGTTTTTAAATATCTGGCATTGCACTTTCTTCAATTCCGGGAATTCTGCCAGGGCATTTTGTTCAATACGATCCATCAACGCTGCATCCAGTCCTTTACCCAGGTGTTCGTCTTTGATATGGAAATATTCAAGCTGAAGGGTCATTGGTTCCCGGTCGATCAGTACGTCTTTTACAATATGCGATTTCGTTTTCAGGTATTCAATACTTTCCTTTCCAAATGTATAGCTGATCAGGTTCGACTTCAGAATCCCCGATTGCATATTATCATGAAAGCATTCTATCCATGCTCCCGATCCGGAGACCGGTTTTCCTTCAAATTCTGTGACAATAAAACTGCTTAATGATAATTCACAGCCATCAACCTCTTCCTCAAACATCTGTATGATCAACGCTTTTGCCTCCGTTTCTGGTTTATTGAACAGGGTGGTAAAACTTAACCTGTCCGACATCCCTTTTTCAGATGCAATGACCACATCCGCTAAAAAAGGGATATCAGCAGTAATCGCTTTCCTGATCAAATATTCATTCATAAAGCAACATTTCATGCCAACCGGTTCGTCCCGGCCGGTAGAGGGATCTTCTCCCCCTTTACAACAATCGCTGTCCGCCTACCTTGGTTTCAATAAGGTCTACAAGACTTTTCACATCTTCCAGCTTGCCCAGTTCTTTTAACTTGAACTTTATCGAAAAATCTTTCTCTACTTCTCCGATCATCATCATATGGGTTAATGAATCCCAGTTAGCCACATCATTCGCCGTGAGGTCGTTCCGCAATACAATGGCTTCGTCATTAAATACTGTTCTGAAGATCGTGGTCAATTTTTCAATTATCAAAGGCCTGTCCATATTCAATAAATAATTTTATTCAGTTTTTGTTGATTTCAAAGTCTTCCGATACCAGCAACCCATCTTTAAGACGAACGATAATTCTGTCTTCCGCTTCTTCCAGGTACACCCCGGTATCGGCGTATTTTCTTTTCAGGTCCGGGTCATCTGTGATCTCAGCCGTCCAAAAAGTATAGTTCTCATAAAAAGCTCCTTTATAGGGTAAAGATACAGCCCTTACCAGATTGTATACTTCTTCTGTTGTTTTAGAAAGATCTACTTGCCGGTCGCTTTTTTTAAGCGGTCCAAAATAACTAAGTGTTTCCAGGTCTTGCTTTACAGGTTCAACCGAGCCGCTTGCAAGCAATTCAACCGCCTCGGCAACGATCGTTTTATAGATCGTCAGCATCTTTGACTGCACCTGTAAAATATAATCCCCTTTTTCAATGGTGAACTTTTTTTGCAGGATTATGTCGCCCGTATCCACATCGGCTTCTATAAAATGAACGGTTACGCCCGATTCGCTGTCGCCATGCATGATCGCCTGGTGCTGGGGTGATAATCCCCGGTACTTTGGCAGCAGCGAAGGATGAATATTGATCGCTCCTTTTGCAGCCAGCGAAAATATTTCCTTTTTTAATATCTTCCTGAGATGTGCTGATATGATTAGGTCTGGTTTTATTTCCCTGATCTTCTCAGCCACTACTACTGAATTTATATTCTCAGTTTTCAGGAAAGCAATTCCATTTTTTTCTGTTGCTTCTTCCAGCACTTTAAAATTTGCGGTTGCACTGTCTGGTGTAACCAGCAACGAAACCCTATGGCCTGCTTTAACCAGCGATTCAATCACCGCTGCCGTATACATATCTTCGCCAAGCACTACCAGGTTCATTGCTTAAAATTTTTCTTTTAGCACTTTCCGGTCGATCTTACCATTTGTATTCAGCGGAAATGAATTGATGAACCGCATTTGTGTGGGGATCATATATCCCGGCATTTTTGTCTTCATATATTCAAGCAGTGGTTTGGTATCAAATTCCGTTGATTCCACAACCATCCCTATCTCGGTATTATGAAGCTGGTTTGTAAATGCAATGGCTACGGCATTTACTTTATTAAGAAATTCTTTTGCGAAAAATTCAATTTCAGAAAGCTCCACCCTGAAGCCCTGCACTTTTATCTGCGAATCGATTCTTCCCAGGTACATGATATCGCCTTCTTCATCTGCCAGGCACAGGTCGCCGGTTTTATAAAACCGGGTCGATTCCCCTTTGTACATAGTATGAAAAAATGCCTCCTTGTTCTTTTCGTCGTTCTTCCAGTAACCAGGGGTTAATTGTACACCACCCAAACACAACTCTCCCTTTTCACCCGCATCAACCATTTCCTTTTTGTCGTTGATGATAATGGTAAAGGTTCCGTTCATGGCCTTGCCGATGGACATCAATCCATTAGATGCTTTATTTTCTCCCTTGCGGCTATAGGTATAATGGGTGCAGAAGATCGTATCTTCTGTTGGGCCATATACGTTCATGATCTTTGCATTGGGAATACAGTTAGCCCATTCGCTGGTTACATCCAAAGGCAGGGCCTCGCCGCAGAACAGGCTAAACTTCATACTCTTGCAATCTATTTCATCAAAATAGGGCCTCAGGTAATGAATGATGGAAGGGACCATCAGCGCAACTGTAAGCTGGTGTTCTTCCAGAAGATCAGCGATGTAATTGAATTTTATTTTATTCTTCGGAATGGTATACACGCAGGCACCTCTAAGCAGCGGTGCTAAATACGACATCACCGACAGGTCGAATGTAAGTTCAAACATCTGCAGGCATTTGTCGGATTCATCCATAGTGATCCCGAGTTCAAAAAATGCTTTTATAAACCCTGCCAGGTTTTCCCGGCTGATGGGAACTCCTTTAGGAACTCCCGTGGTACCGGATGTAAAGAAGATATAGGCCAATGCATCGTCTGAAACAGTTACCGGTACCAGGTCAAGTTTGCTGAACGTGAGTTCTTTTGAACGGATGACATTTAATTCCGGGAATAAAACTTCTTCAGAAGAATCAATAACAACAGATGCACCTGCCTGTGCAAGTACATTCCTGTTTCTTTCTGCAGGAGTATCGGGATTTACCGGTACATAACATTTTCCTTCCAGCCACAGTGCAATGATGGCTGCATAGGTCTCCAGGTCGTCGTTAGCTACCAGGCCCACATTACTATTATCGGCCTTCAGTTCTTTTACCGAAGCCCGGATAGCAGAAATACTTTCACCCAGCTGTTTGTAGGAATAAAAAACCCCGTTTATACAAAATGCGTTACTGGCTGCGTACTTTTCTGATGCAATTTGAAAGGGCTGCAGCACTTGACTATGAAACATATTGTTGCTTCTCATTTATCTGTCCGTTTAGTGTTTGGTAACCAGGGTGAGCATCCAGGAATTCCCTGCACCACAATTCAAGGGTAAGTAATTGATAAATCTGGTATGCGTTATCTGCCGTTCCGTTGCG
Organism: Ferruginibacter sp.; assembly: GCA_035328475.1. GTDB lineage: Bacteria > Bacteroidota > Bacteroidia > Chitinophagales > Chitinophagaceae > Ferruginibacter. The sequence goes on along the minus strand of DAOLIP010000014.1, from coordinate 22,082 downwards.
ATCATCGGTAATTAATTTTTTTACCACGGCATAATTCACAAATCCTCTTTTTGTAATGGCTTCTTCGCTCAGCAATTCATCCACCATCACCCGAAGGTCGTTTGATATCCAGGAGCGGATGGGTGCACCAAAGGAAGCTTTGGGCCTGTAAATGATCTTACTGGGCAGCCATTTTTCAGCGGCTTTTTTCAAAATGAATTTTGATATCCCCTTTTGTATTTTAAGATCCCCGGGTATTTCCATTGCTTTTGAAACCACCAGGCGGTCGATGAACGGCACTCTTACCTCCACCGATGCAGCCATGGAAGCCCTGTCGGAATAAGTTAAATTCAACCCCAGCATGAACATACTGATATCGGTATTACATATCTGGTTGATGGGGTCATTCTTGAATTTAGCATTGAATTTTTCCTCATGCTCTTTATTGATCGCATCAATACCCATCCAGTAATCTTTCTTCATCAGTTCTTTCAACTGGTTGGTATCGTAGTAAGAATAGCTTCTCATGTACGCCTCATTAAGCGGCATGGTAGCAAAACTCATGAAGCGTTTGGCCCAACGGCCGAATTTGAATCCTTTGCCATAGATCTTAACCGGTAATAAATTAACCACTTTAGCAATTACATATTTAACAGGCCTGGGCAGTAAATTGAAACGAAGTGCCATCAGTGTTGCCTTCTGCCTCCTGTATCCAAAGAATATCTCATCGGCACCCATGCCAGACAATAAAACTTTCACTCCTTTTTCTTTTGCCGCTTTACAGATCAGGTATGTATTAATAGCAGCCGGGTCTCCAATGGGTTCATCCAGGTGGCGCACCATATGGGGCAGGTCTTTAATAATGTCCGGGCTTATCTTTATTACGTTGTGATTGAAGTGATGCATCTCTGCCAGCATGGCTGCATACTTCTCATCATCGGGCATTTTTTCAACGGCCTTATCCTTGTCGCCTGTTCCGATGGTATAAGTAGACAAATTTTCGTTGCTCTTTTTTGCAAGCACCGAGATCAGCGATGAATCCAGTCCGCCGCTTAAGAAACAACTTACCGGTACATCGGCCACCATGTGGCGTTTCACCGATAATTCAATGGTGTTGGCAACATCATCCGCCATACTGGTCATATCTGCCAGGCCAGCACTAACAACTTTTTCCTTTATATCCCAGTACTTGACAAGTTTTGGGCCCGACGTTTTGCTGTAGGTCATATAATGTGCCGGCGGCAATTTGAAACAATCTTCAAACATGCTTTCGTTGCCCGATATCCATATATAGTTCAAACAACTTACCAATGATTTTGCATTGATCCTTTTATTGAAGCCCGGGATGGTTACCAGGGTCTTCAGTTCCGAACTGAATGCAAAAGCGCCATTGATCTGTGTATAGAATAATGGTTTGATGCCGAAATGATCCCGGGCAATAAACAATTCGTGGCTGTTCTTATCATACACAGCAAAAGCAAACATGCCGAGAAAATAATTCAGACATTCCGGACCATAATGTTTATACATTTCCAGCACCACTTCCGTATCGGAAGATGTTTGAAACACTACCTGTTTTTCGCTGCTGAGTTTTGCCTGCAGTTCTTTATAATTATATATCTCGCCATTGAATACAATGGCATAGCTGTGTTTATGCAACGGCTGGTTTGCCGCTTCGCTCAGGTCGATGATCGACAGGCGCTGGTGGGCAAAAGCAAGATAGTCATCGTGCCATACCGTTTGATTGTCTGGCCCACGATGCTGCTGAGCTTTGTTGGCTTTCGCCGCCAGTTCGGCATTGTCTTTAAACCCTATAAATCCGGCTAATCCGCACATGGTTTACTATTTACGGTTTCAATGTTTTAAAATACGGAAGCAGGTTGCCCACGATCCGGTCGGCGGTGAATTTTTCGGCCAACGCTAAATTATTCACTCTCATCTTCTCCTGCAATGGTTTATTATTTACCAGGGCAAGTATTTGTTCGTACACCCGCCGGGGATTTTTTTTCTCCACCCAAAGGCAGTGCTCATTTTCCACCATATAATCAGCTGCCGCCCTTATTTTGGTTGTAATAACCGGACGGCCTGCCCCTACCGCCTGGAAAACCGCCATCGGAAAGCCCTCCTCGTGGTAAGTTGGCAAGATAAGCACATCACAATTAGCATAATAACGTCTGGTTTCGCTTTCAGGTATATGACCGGGCAATTTAATATTATCTTTTAACCCATATTTACTGATAAGGCTGTTAACCTCTTCCAGTAAAGGGCCGTTACCCAGGCAAAACAGGCAGAAATTTACTCCGTTGCGTTTTAAAAGCCTGCAGGCTTCCACCAGGTCTATAATGCCTTTTTCATGCATAAAGCGGCCAACAAACAAAAGCACGTTTGTTTCTTCGGAAAGGCCTGTCTTTTTTTTGAATTCCGGATCGGTTATATACAGGTCTTTCTGAATTACATTGGCGGTAACCTGCACTTTTTCCGGGGGCACTCCTATGCCGAGGAAGTTATTCCGTTCCTCACTTGATAAGGTGAGCAGGAGACTCGCTTTGCGTAACACATAATTCTTCAGCAGGTTTTTGGAGAATACCACCCTGCTTTCCGAACCATGAAACTTAAGTACGATCTTAAGGTTCGGATTATACCGTTTTAAAATGAACAGGGTGATCGAATCCCTTACCAGTGTTTTATTGTCAAAGGCGGTGTTCAGGTATACGATATCTGTTTTCTGAATGCCTGCCTTTCTTTTCAGGTCGCGGGCATTTTGAAAAACAAGTTTCAGGCTGTTGATCATTCCATTGGCCGTACCCCAGTTACCATAAGCACATGCTTCTGTTTCGGCACCTGCTTTGCGAAAAGCATCGATCTCCGATTGTGCGATCTCGGTATGCGTAGTTCCGTGTAAGCCAAATAATATTTTCATTGTTTGCAGTCGTATTTATTAAATGGAATTGAAAATAGATAACAACTCCATGCTTATCTTATCCGAATCAAAATTGGTTTCGGCTGTTCTCCTTGCAGCGGCGCCTAAAGTGTTTATCTTTTCGGGGTTATTAATAAAGGTTGATAAAGCCTGTACAATTTCTGAAACCGAATCTGGATTTATCAGCAACGAATTCTCGCCGTTGTGCAGGTATTTGGGAACATCCCCAACCCTGGTGGCGATCACGCCTTTACCTGAAGCCAGGAATTCGCCCAGCTTGAAAGGAAATCCTGCATTGGCAAATTTTGAATTCACCCTTGTCATACAAAAGATATCACAGCTGTTCAGCACTGCATAATATTCATCGGTAGCCAGGAATCCTTTAAAAAGTATCCGTTCCTTTGCTGCAGACCCGGAGATCTTTTCCTTTATCTTATCAACATCAGCTGGGTTACCCAGGCCGGTCAATACCAGTTTGATATTATTGTCTTTCTTACTTACTTCTTCAAATGCGTCGAGCAGGTAACTTAATCCATCCTTGGGTGCAAAAGAACCGCCGTAAAATATCTTCAGGTCGTTCTTATTTACCTGGTGCCCGTTGATCTTAAAATAATTCAGGTTCACGGTGATGGGTATCAGGTGCACAGGTATCTTTCCTTTGGCATTTTCTTCTGCCCTTTTGTACAGGTGATCAGAAATGGCAATATAGGCTTTGGTAAAGTGCCTGGACAGCTTAAAAAGAACCAGCGATGTTTTGATCCGCACTTTGTTGACAAAACCAACATGCGCTTCAAAACGGTTGTCTTCTATAATATCAAACACGATCTTATAGCCGATCATTCTTCCGTACATTAAAAAAACAATGTTCTTCAGATCGGGATAATTATAATTATAGATGATGTTCTTACTGCCGGACTGTTTATTCTTTCTTAAGAACGACATTCCCCTGCCCCAGAAGCTGAAAATGGAAAACGGATTGCCTAGCCTGAATCCAATGATGCGGAAGTTGATCTCGTTGAGTCTTCCTTCTTTTCCGATCGGTACTTTATTATCTGTTTCGTAAATAAGATTGTTTGCCTTCAATAACCCTCTACCGATCAGTGGTGCAAACAGGTTCCGCACCCGGGTAGAGCCCGCCATCCCGTCAAAGATGGAAACCCCCATTACCATTATATTTAAACCCTGGTTGCTCATTTTATTTTTCGGTCATGGAAGCGATCACTTCCCTGAACCGGTTTCTTACTTTTTCTGAATTATAGTTTGTTTCGGCAATGCCAATCGCTTTATCTGCAATTTGCTTTCTAAGACCTATGTCTTTTACCAGGGCAGCAACGGCTTCTGCCAAACGATCAACATTATTCTGCGTTACCGTCATGGCCCATTTGTTCTGCACGGCATCTTCTACCAGCGCTGTTTCGCCCGGGCCAAAAACAATAACGGGTGTTCCGCTGATCATATACTCCGGCGCCTTGGTAGGCATGGAATATTTGATAAACCGGATCGATTCTGCTGAAAAATCATACGGCAGGTAAAGGAAATCTGCTTCTGCAAAAACTTTCGGCAGTTCATTATAAGCAACCATTGCCTTATGCTTTACACATTTATATTTTTCGATCCAGACTGGCTGGTCTTTTGTTTGCAGAACAAACTGCACTGATGTTTTCAACGCTTCATTTACTTTGTCAACCGCCTGGGCCAGTGATTCCAGGCTGGTTTGAATGCCTGTACCGATCCTTCCTGCATAAAGTATGGTTGGGGTTACACCCAGTTCATAGTTTGTACGCTGGTGACTTTTCCAGAAATCAATTTCAATGGGATTGTGAAAAGTGATAAAGTCTTTTCCGTACCGCTTCTTATACTCCCTGGACATGGCATGACTGATACTTAAGAGCACGGTTGACCTGTCCATCATTGCCCTTAACTCACGGTCGATCTTTTTATGCCAGTAATTTTTAAAGGGACCTTTCTGGCTGATGGTAGATGGCCAGTCGTCCATCACGTGATAGATCATCGGCTTTTTTGCATACTCCTGGATGGCTTTACAGAACAACACGCCTTCCCGGCTGGATGCCTGCGCATAGATGCAATCGGGATTGTATTGATCGATCCATTTGCAAAGCTTATCAGATAACTGAATACGGGACAGGGAATGAAACAACCCGATGTATTCCAGGAAAGGATAGAAGTAGTTGTCAATAAGTTTCGTTCTGAAACCCGGTCTGGCAGCAACAGGAGCCTGTTTGCTTGTTTCTGCTCTCACCTTTCTTTCGCCCGATTCTACTTTGCGCTGTAAAAGACTGAACGGGAACATCCATTTATATTCTTCGCTGCCCAGTATATAATAGGTGTCGCAGGCCTCTGCATTGATATTATTAAATATGTGATCGGTGCAAATCACGGCTATCCTGTCCTTACTCCAGCCCCCAAACAGGTTAGCCTGTGTAATGCCGCCGCCGAAATTATTATTGAACGGCTGACCTACTATGAGTGTTTTTGGCAATGACATGCTGGTTCAGAGATTTTATTGCAAGTGAGTTTTAATTGTTTCATCAGAAAGATTTCGGATCTTATCCGAATAACAGATACCCACCGCTACCCATACCAGTATATAATTCATTGAAAAAACAATACCGCCGGAGGGGTAGAGATATATGATCCATAGAAATATCCATAAGGCCGCGGCTTTTGACAGTACGTTACGGGATTTGAAAAGACCCTTATACACCGCCGGGAAGAACATCAGCAGATGCAGGGCAAGACTTATTATTCCTCCTTTCAGGATGATCTGCAGGTAACCGGTTTCTATGTTATCCCGGTATCCAAGCCCTTCCGCATCGTTTACATTATCTACAATCGGGCAATAATATTTTCCTTTGATCCCTTTACCAATCACCCAGTCTGCAGAAGACATATCGGCATACATCCACACTTCCACGCCCGATCTTGTATCTTCCTCTCCCCGCTCCATAAGAAAATTAAATGCGGAATGTTCTTTCATGCTTGCAATGAAAGCCCCCCCGATCAGGATCATAATGGAAGCCATTACTATGATCAGCATCTTTTTTTTGGTGCTGAGGATTGCTACCATTGCCACACAAAGAAAGGTAGTGGCGCACATGAAAATAAGTCCGCGTCTTGCCCGGAATATGGCAAAGAACAAGGTGACCATGAACATGAATACGATGAATGCATTTTTTTTTCCGATGCCGAAGAAATCTTTTTTTCCTTTTGTATGGTAGGGGTAGCTGATGATCATATAACCAACAGGTAGCGCAAGGAACGCCGACAGGTTTTCAACAAGTCCCTGGGCCACCAGGTTCAACCGGTCGTAATCGTGCAATGTATTATAGAATGTAAATGCAAAAACAAGATACGCCGCACCAAAGATGAGCAGTATGTTGAACACTTTTTTATATGCCGCGATATTCCTTGGCAACAATACAAAAACAGAACAGAGGTAGGGAAGTACACCGAACCAGGGATCGAACAGCATTTGCTTTATGGCATCCTTATCAAACTGTGCGCCCCGCATAATGATAGTAACCGAATAAAGCAGGTTAATAATAAACAGGTTTTTCAGGTATCCATCGTCGAATTTGAATGTCATTAGCCCGGCTCCTCCGGTGATCATCAGTAAAAGCCCGATCGCCTGAACCCCCTGTGCACTTGCCGGGGTAAGAAAAGGTGCTTCAGCGGCTGCCAACACAAAAAAAATCATGTACACAACAAGTCCATACCAGAACAAACTCAGGCTCATCTCCTGCTTTTTCGAAACAGTGAGCAGGTTATCGCCGGTTGGTCTTTTTCTCTGTATCACGAAATTTAAAAATTGAAAAGCATTATGTGTTCCGGCCAGGCAAAAGCTGTTTTCTTATTTTGTTGCCTTTTGCTTAAAATCGGTTTGATTCTTTTGTTTGATGCGATCCAGCAGGTATTTGCTGAGCAGGTGCCCGGCTTTGATATGCCCGCTGTTGTGCCAGTGGCCGCCGTCTATGGTCAGATAATCTTCCGTAGTCAGTTGGTCAATAGGATCCACGCATTGTATTGACAGCTCTTTAAACAATTTGATGGCATTGAAATAATGTTCATCTTTTTTCTTCACATCATTCAATGATGGGATGATCAGCACGATCAGTTCAGCATTGTTTGCTTTTACATACTCATCGAGTTGTTTGAGGTAATCTCTGGTTAATTTATATTCCAGTTCTTTCGCCTTCTCTTTGCTGCCATTTACCCGGTTTTGAACCTTGGTCATCAGTTCAGATGTGAACGCTATAAAGCGGCTGCGGGCAAGTAGCTTCTGAAAGAAATTCAGTTCTTCCAGTGGATACGAACCGGTTGCTATCTTATACGCTTCCCGGTTGCTGATCTTAACCGGCTGCATGTTCTTATCAAAATCGTACTGGCTGTAACAGCTTGCCAGTTTATTGAATACAATGCGGTCGTATGGGAGCAGGTTATCGCCAAAATCGTTTCCTGCATAAAAACCAAGCACTACATAGTTGGAATGCTGAATGGGCAGGTATTTTTTAGTGGTGAAAATGGCATGATTTGTTCCCGTGGCCGGGATACCGGTGTTCCAAACAAGAGCCGGGTGAACTTTATTCACATCGCTTTCGAGTACATCGATAAACGAACTGCCGATGTCAGAAGAAGCGCCCCAGGTAAAGCTGTCTCCTGCGGCTAATATTTTTATAGAATCACTTTCGGGAGTGATAGCGGTGAAATTATCTTTGTCGTGATAACCATCGTTGTTGATCATCATCAGTCTTTTGTAATACCATATCTCTCTTAAGAAATAAACAGAATCTTCCAGGGTTGCCTGGTGGGCCACATAGCGGGGGCCGGAGACAGAATCGCATGTCCACCACTTTGCCTGGGTGTACGATACTTTCTGCATTTTATCATAACTGGACGGGTATTTCATAAATGCCAAGATGATCTCCGAAAGCACGATGATAATCACCGCCAGGAACAGCAGGGTGAATAAAACGAATTTTACCTTTTTCCCTTTCGAAACATTTTTTTTATTGTCCTTGTCAGGCATAGAAAGCAAAGTTAGTCCAGTTTAAATTCTTCTTTCCAGTTTGTATCGTTCACCAGTTCTTTCTGGCTTGTTTTATCGAAAACAAAATTGCCTACTACCAGGAAGTCCATCTCTGTACGCATAAAGCAGCGGAAGGCGTCGTCGGGTGTACATACAATGGGTTCGCCACGTACGTTAAAACTGGAGTTCACCAGTAAACCGTATCCTGTTTGATTTTTAAATTCATTGATCAGGTTCCAGTAGCGAGGATTGGTTTTCTTACTTACCGTCTGTATCCTGGCAGAATAATCCACGTGGGTTACAGCAGGGATATCCGAACGCAGGTGATAAAGCCTGTCGTACATTTCCATACTGTTGTAATTAGACGGCAATGGCTTTATATGTTTCTCCTGCACCGGCATTACTACCAGCATATAAGGAGATGTTCCTTCTAATTTAAAATACTCGTTAACGTCTTCTTCCAGAACAGAAGGCGCAAAAGGCCGGAAGCCTTCCCGGTATTTGATCTTAAGGTTCATTTTTTTCTGCATCTCGGGATTCCTGGCATCACCCAATATACTGCGTCCACCGAGGGCTCTCGGACCGTATTCCATTCTTCCCTGGAACCAGCCCACTACATTCCCTTCATTCAGTTTGGCTGCAACCAGTTTGGTGAGGTCATTAAAATCAGTGAAATGTGTAAAGGCTGCACCATACTTTCTTATCATGCCCATGATGTTCTTTTCGTCGAATTCGGGGCCAAGGTATGCGCCTTTCATCTCATCGGCCACTTCAGGATTCACCGTTCTTTTTTCTCCTTTCCATAAATACCATCCTAAGTATGCAGCGCCCAATGCACCTCCGGCATCGCCCGAAGCCGGCTGTATCCAGATATTTTTAAACATTCCGGTCTCAATCAGTTTTCCGTTTGCCACACAGTTCAATGCTACCCCACCGGCCATTACCAGGTTATCGCTGTTGGTTAATTGCTTTGCTGTTGTGGCCAGTTTTATAACGATCTCTTCGGTGATCTGCTGAATGGCCAATGCCATATTCATATAATCCTGCGATATCTCTGATTCAGGGTTGCGGGGAGGCAGGCCGAACAATTCAGTCCATTTTACATTGTTGGTCATCTTCAATCCTGTGGCATAGTTAAAGTACTTCATGTTCAGCAGGATTGATCCGTCTTCCCGTACATCTATCAGCGTGTTCAATGTTTTTGCTTTAAATTCCTTTGTCTGTGCAGAATCCGGGTTACCATAAGGAGCCAGTCCCATCAGTTTATACTCACCGCTGTTAACCGTAAAACCGGTATAATAGGTAAAGGCAGAGTATAACAGACCAAGCGAATGCGGAAAGTGGAGTTCCCTCAGCATTTTTATTTCGTTACCAACGCCATGGCCAATGGTAGTAGTTGCCCATTCGCCTACGCCATCCACTGTTAATATAGCCGCTTCCTGGAAGGGACTTGGATAAAATGCGCTGGCCGCATGAGATAAGTGATGCTCGGGAAATAAAACCGGTATCTTTTTATCGCTGAATTTTTTAAACTCGTCGTTCAGCATCTTTTTCATGAACAGCTTTTCCTTTATCCATACGGGTACGGAAGAAAGAAAACTGGTAAGCCCTTTGGGAGCAAAGGCATGATAGGTTTCGATCAGGCGCTCAAACTTAATGAAAGGCTTATCATAAAAAGCGATTGCTGTCAGGTCTTTGAATTCAATGCCGGCTTCCTGCAATACATAACGTACAGCATTTTCCGGAAAAGAAGGGTCGTGTTTTTTCCGGGTAAAGCGTTCCTCATGGGCAGCTGCTATGATCTCTCCATCGCAAACGATGGCGGCAGCGCTATCATGATAATAGGCAGATATCCCTAAAATAAATGTAGCCAAAGCGTTAGTCTTTTAAATTAAAACAATGTATAAATAAATGGTGCTATTGCAGATCCTGCAGAAAGCACGATTAATACTCCAAATACCAAAAGCACAATAATAAGGGGCAACAGCCAGAATTTCTTCCTGACTTTTAAAAAGGCCCACAGTTCACGTAAAAATTCCATGATGCTTATTTTTTAATTTTTTTAATATGGATGTTCAATATCTTTTGATACAAAAAGATGGTCCCTGGTAACCATCACCGATTTATTGCTTTTCTTAAACGTCTTCAGGTCGAGCGTATCTTTTCCCATCATCTGACGGATAATACTCACCGGGAATAATACCACAAAATATATCACTGATAAAAGTATTTTTGATACCACTTCGCCCAGCAAGGTTGTTACTCCCAGCCAAACAACTGCAAAAGGATAATAGAACATGGGAATGGTCATATTGATCACCAAAGCAATAATGGCTATTTCGTAATAAATAACTTTTTGGGTAAAAAATCCAATCAACAGCAGGATAAGTGTCATTGCCATGCCCGTATCGGAAGCCTGTTTCTTTGAAATATCAACAGGGAAAGCCTTTTTCAGAATGTTGTGAGCCATGTATAAATAATTGCATTTAAAATTGATAATACGCCTTAAATATATGATTTTACAAAAAATCCATATGTAAAAGACCTTAACGCTCCAAGCGGGCATCTTATTTTACAGGCGCCCTTTAGGAAAAGAATAAATATGTCTTTTACATACCCGGGCAAAAGTAAAATCAATTCCCTTTACCCTGTATTATTATTTGCTTACCTGGTCAATCAGTTCCAGGTGTTTCACTAATGTAAGTTCCGGTTCAATATCGGCCGGCAAGTACCCCTTTACCCCGCTATTGATACAATACCTGATGCCCTCGGCCAGGTCTTCTGCATCTTTATACTTTGCCAGGTAGCCGTTTTCTTTATGCTTCACCATATCGGGTATGCCGCCCACATTAAAGCCAACCACCGGTGTTCCGCAGCTTAACGCCTCCATAACCACATAACCAAACGCTTCGGCAAGCGAAGGCGCTATGAAAACATCGGCCGCATTATAAACAAGGGCCGTTGAATATTCATCTTTCAGGTAGCCCATGAATTTAACCGGGAAGGGGATGGCATCGGCGATCTCTTTTTTGTAACTGCTGCCGAATATTAAAACAGAAATGTTTTCGGCAGGAGAAGCCTGCATCAGTAATGCAAGTGCTTTTTGCAAATAAGTCCAGCCCTTATACGGGCTGTCAACTGTAATGGCACCAAATGCGATCACGGTTTCATTACCGTTGATATTCAATATCTGCCTGGCCGTTTTTCTATCGGTTGGCTTGAAGATATTTTTATCCAGCAGGTTAGGTATATAAAAGGCAGGCTTATCTTTTGTAAGCATCGATTCCTTTGCACAATTATATAACCACCTGCCCGGTGACACAAAATATAAATTGCTGTACCTGGAATAGATCCTCATTTTTTTCCTGAACCCCTTTGCCGCCAGGTCGTTTTTACTTTCTCCCGGGAACATGGGGCAATTGTTACAGCCTTCGGTTTTATATTTTACGCAATCGAAACTGTGGTGGCAGCCCCCAGTGATATTCCACATGTCGTGCAGGAAGATGATAACAGGCTTATTCAATCTTGCGATCTGTTCAATACTTTTAAAATTCAGCATTCCTTTTAATGCCCAGTGAATATAAATGACATCTGCATTCCTTACTTCGTCGAGCCTGGCCACATTACTTCCCAGTACGGGATAAGAAAAGGAACCCAGCCTTCGGTTCACCTTTCTTGTTAAGTATGATTGGATCCTGTCTTCCAGTCTTGTTATCATCCGTGCGGCCGTACTCATATACTTTACACCCTGGCTTTCCTGCATACTGTGCTCCAGCGATACTATGGTTGAAATAACATCGGTATGCTGAAACGCACGCTGCAGTCTGAGCGCCGCACGACCGGCCGACTCCATGGAATATTGTATATGTACGATTTTTTTCATTACCTGTACCAGATCTTTGCAGATGACTTTTTGTAAAAGATATTATAGTACTGTATGGGGGCAATGACATAACCGAATACATTGGAAATAATAGTAGATATGACTACCGCTTCTACACCCATATTGAAATACTTTATGAACAACACCGACAACCCAATGAAGATGACAGAGGCGGCAATGGCAGCAAAGAATTGTATGTGTAACGCACCGATCCCGTTAATTACACTTACAAAAATGCTGGCGAACATGGTTGTTGAAAAAAACAACAAACAGAAGGCCGATATCCTGAAACTGATATGACCGGCCACCTCTTTTCCCACCCAAAGAGTATATATCTTATCGGAGAATAACAGCATGATCAATCCTCCTAAAACAAAGGGCACCAGGATATAGAGGTATTTTGTTACTGCATTTTTGATCCAGCCGGATTCTCCCCGGTTGTATGCGTCTGTTACACTGCTCCACAACGGGCTCAGCAATATGGTAAAGCCCATGAGCAGTACTGAAAAATATTTATATGCAATACTGTAATAGGTAACATTCTCGGTCTTAAAATAGTGGGCTATCAAAAAAAGCGATGTTTCAAACTGTATGATGGCTGCCACCTGGAGTACAAAGAATTTTACACCCAGTTGCATGATATCCTTTGCATATTCTTTTTTTACAAACTTAAGCGAAGGTGTATAACGCCTGAACTTTGTTTTAAAGAAATAAATATTTGCCGCCAGTAAGATCAAAACAGGCGCAATGCCAACAGACAGGCCCAGGTATAAAAGCGAACCCGTGGTGAATTGGGTCAATAAGAAGATCAGCACCAATGATAATAATTGTCCGAGCATATCCAATAAAGATGCTTTTGCCGTCTGCTGATCGGCAGTCAGGATCGTACTGATGATCCGGAAAATAAATTGAAAACAGAAATAGGTGAAAACAAGCATAGCCAGTTGGGAGACTTCTTTCTCCATAGCCGGGGGCAGGCTTAATAAACTATGCCAGGTGATGAACTGGTTGATGAAAAGAAGGATCAGCCAGAGTGCAATAAAAATTAGGCTAACGTAATAATAAGTAGTGCTGATATAACTCCGCACCGCTTCATCGTCGCCTTTCGCTTTGGCCTCTGCAAATTTATTGCGCAGGCCATGTGTGAACCCAATATCAAAAAAGGAGATCCAGGCGATCATTGAACTCAATGTCAGCCAGATGCCGTATTGGGAAGGATTTATATAATGGATTGTTAGCGGGACAAGAACCAGGCCTATTGCAATGCTCAAGCCTTTTACAAGCAAAGAGCCAATAATATTTTTTTTTGCCTTAAGGCTTCGCTGATTGCCTTTGGTAAAAAAATTGATTGCATATTGCCATAAAGCTCCCATATGTTTACCGATCAGTATCATTTCAAGCGTTTCTCCGCCAGTTTATAAAAGCGGTCAGGTAAGAAAGTAAGCAGTTCTAAAAAACACCGGGTTTCCGGCTATCATTAAACCCTGTTCTGCGCCAAGGTTCTCTTCACATTTTGTATATCACTTGCCACCATCTCTTTTACCAATGATGCAAGATCGTGTTTTGGTTTCCATCCTAGCTTTTTATTTGCCTTGGTAGCGTCGCCGAGCAACAGGTCTACTTCGGTCGGACGGAAGTATTCAGGGTCCACCGCTACCACTTCCTTTCCAACAGGCAGTTGGTAATCGGGATTGCCGCAAGAGGCTACCGCAGCCTTCTCATTTACGCCTTCACCGGAGAATTTGAGTTCAATGCCGAGTTCCCTGAATGTCATGATCACAAAATCACGAACCGTAGTGGTAACACCGGTAGCGATCACAAAATCTTCCGGTGTATCCTGTTGCAGGATCAGCCACATGGCTTCTACATAATCTTTTGCATGGCCCCAGTCGCGTTTTGCATCCAGGTTACCTAAGTATAATTTATCCTGTAACCCGTGTGCAATAGCAGCAGCGGCCATGGTTATCTTTCTTGTTACGAATGTTTCACCACGGCGTGGACTTTCATGATTAAAAAGAATACCGTTGCAGGCAAACATATTGTATGCTTCCCGGTAGTTCACTACGATCCAGAAGCCATACATTTTAGCAACAGCATAAGGACTTCTAGGATAGAAAGGGGTTTTTTCGCTTTGCGGCACTTCCTGTACCAGCCCGTATAATTCTGATGTGGATGCCTGGTAGATCTTTGTCTTCTTCTCCAATCCTAATATGCGGATCGCTTCCATCAGCCGCAATGTTCCGATCCCATCAGCATTTGCTGTGTATTCGGGGGTATCAAAACTTACTTTAACATGACTCATCGCTGCCAGGTTGTAGATCTCATCCGGCTGTGTTTCCTGTACAATACGTATCAGGTTGGTACTATCGGTCATATCACCATAGTGCATACTAAAACGCACATTTTTTTCATGCGGATCCTGGTAGAGGTGGTCTACCCGGCTTGTATTTATCAACGACGAACGTCTTTTGATGCCATGAACTCTATATCCTTTTTCAAGCAAAAGTTCTGCAAGATAAGCTCCGTCCTGTCCGGTAATGCCGGTAATTAAAGCAGTTTTCATAAACTAAAAATAAGTGAAAAAGGGGAATGATATTCTTATTGGACCGCCTGCAGTTTTTCCTGTTTCGTTAAAAAATCCTGGTAAGCAATACTCATTCCTTCTTTAAGTGAGGTCTTATAACGCCATCCTAGGGCATTTATTTTAGATACGTCCAATAATTTACGCGGTGTGCCATCGGGTTTGCTGGTATCAAAAACGAGGTTCCCCGTATAACCGGTCACTTCTTTTACCATCTCTGCCAGTTCTTTTATACTGAGATCTTCGCCAGAACCGATATTCACTATTTCTTTGCTGCTGTACTCTTCCATTAAAAACAAACAGGCTTCTGCCAGGTCATCTGCAAACAGGAATTCTCTTTTCGGGCTGCCCGATCCCCAGATAACCACTTCATCCAACCCCGAAACTTTTGCTTCATGAAATCTTCTTATCAATGCCGGTAACACATGGGAATTTTCGGGATGATAGTTATCGTTTATACCGTAAAGATTGGTGGGCATCACACTTATGTAATCGGCTCCATATTGGTCCCGGTAAGTCTCACACAGCTTGATGCCGGCAATTTTTGCTATGGCATATGGTTCATTCGTGTATTCAAGCGGTCCGGTAAGCAGGTATTCCTCCTTGATAGGCTGTGCAGCCATTTTAGGATAAATACAGGAGCTTCCGAGAAACAGCAGTTTGGTAACGGCATTGGCATAGGCAGCATGAATGATGTTTGAAACCATTACCAGGTTATCATACAGGAACTCTGCCCGGTATGTATTGTTGGCAACAATACCCCCCACTTTAGCAGCGGCCAGGAAAACAAATTGAGGCTTTTCGTTGCTGAAAAATTCATCAACAGCAGCCTGGTTTCTGAGGTCCAGCTCTTTTGAGGTACGGTAAACAAGGTTGGTAAACCCTTTCTGCTTTAATGCCCTTACGATGGCCG
Organism: Ferruginibacter sp.; assembly: GCA_035328475.1. Taxonomy (GTDB): domain Bacteria; phylum Bacteroidota; class Bacteroidia; order Chitinophagales; family Chitinophagaceae; genus Ferruginibacter. The sequence continues at coordinate 6,759 of DAOLIP010000014.1, read as the reverse complement.
AACCAACCATTCCGTTGTGTCCGGCTACGTAAATTTTGTCTGTCTTTCTCATCATGAATGAGCGAATCTATAGTTTTGAACCGCAGGAATCTCTCTTACAAAGATACTTTCTTCTTCCAGTTCGGCAGTTAAATAATATCCCAGCGAAGGCAGCTTAACCTTTACGGTCTTGTTTTTTACTGCATACAGCTTGCCTTCAATGGAAATAGAAGAGCCGTTGAAGTTATTTACTTCCTCTTCATTATTTACAGAAGTTGGTTCCAGCCGGATGTTGCGGTAGTTCTCTGTAAATTCCTTAATGGCATTTATTTCTGAAGCATCTATTACGGCAGGCTTGCCCAGCCAGTATAGAAGATTGATCACCCCATTCGTTTGTTTCAGTACCAGTGTTTCCTCCTGCGTGGCATTTACAAACACAATGGATTTGAATAAGGGTTCAAAAACAAATTTGTTTCTTCTGAACGTTTTAGTTTTCGTGTAAACCATCGGCACTAAAACCTCCAGTTTCTTTTTTGTTAACGAAGCTGCAACTTTCTTTTCTGCCTGCGGCTTTGTGTAAACAGCATACCAATTTTTCTGCATAACCATTTTTTTAAGATTAGAAATGTGCAGTTAATCAGATAGTTGGAAAGGGTACAGTTAATCAGATAATTGGAAAGGCTGTTAAACCGGATAGAGGAACAGTAGTTTTTTTAGGTAAGATAGTTGGAAACGCAGTTTGTTTAAAAGGATATGGATGCAATTTACAAATTAATATGGCTTCGCCAATCTCAATCACAACATAATTTGAGCCGGATTAAATTTGTTTGTTTTTTCATGATATTGGAGTTATTTTTTAAGCTGATTTTTTTTGTTTCCTGTTTTTGGATCCGTATCCGTATTCTTTATTCCCATATACATAGTTATACCCGTAACCATACCCGCCTTTTTTGAATACTCCCCGGGTTTTAAGACCGTTAAAAATAATGGCCGGATTCTTAATGGGATTGATCTGGTTGTTCTCATCGATCCGCTTGATAAGCATTTTGGGCGTATAATTATGCCTGATCACATATAACGTAGCATCACAGAGTTTCGACAGGATGAAGGCATCCGTTACCAGGGCCGATGGTGAGGTATCGATCACCACCATATCGTAGTTGCTTTCGAGGTATTCGATCAGCTTTTCTACCCGGCCGTTTGCCAAAAGTTCTGTTGGGTTTTCGGGCAGGTTCCCGGCTGAAATAAAATACAGGTTATCGTGTGTATCCAGCTTGTTCACCACTTCGTATGCATCTTTTTCACCGGTCAGAAATTCAGTGGTCCCGTATTCATAATGCACATTCATGATCTTGGAAAGTGTAGGCTGGTTAAGATCCATATCCACCAGCACTACTTTCTTGCCGGTTAGCGAAAGACTTACTGCCAGATTAGCAGCTACAAAACTCTTGCCCTCACCCGATATACTTGAAGTGAGCAATATTTTTTTATGGGTGGAATCGATGCCCAAAAAAGACAAAGAAACCCTTAATTTTCTGAACTCTTCTGCAACAAAACTCCTGGTACCCTTTTCTATCACCAGGGGATTAGTTGTTTTTTCAAAGGCTATTTCTCCGATGATCGGAATGGAGGTCATCTTTTCGATCTCATTCCTGAATTTTATTTTCCCTGTGATCGTGTCTTTCAGGATCACCACACCGGCAAATGCACCAAAAGCTCCAATAAGCGCCATCAGGTAGATCATCATTTTTTTAGGACTAACAGGCACCTTACCAGCCAGTGCCTTATCAACCACCCGGCTGTTAGAGATCACCGACGCCAGCGACATTTCAATTTCCTGCTGCTTCTGAAGCAGTGTTTGGTACTGGTTCGCCTTGGTCATATGCTCTCTGCTTATCTCCAGTAATTGTTTTTCTTTTTTCGGAACTGTGGAAAGCAGGGCATTATACCCGCTGTTGGTAGCGCTCAAACTTTGCCTGGATGCTGCCAGGCTTTGTTTTTGGTTCCTGATATTATCCGTGATACTTGGCCGCAATGTATTGATCTGGCTCTCCAGCGCTTTCAATTTTGGATTGTTTTCGCCTACTGTTTTTTTAAGCTTATCATATTCCATCTGGGTAGTCTGAAGCTGGGTTATCAGGTTAGAAAGCGATGGGTCGTTCACTCCCAGCGTAGAAGGAGCCAGCATCTCGCCCGTACTTTGCTTTTCTGCAACAAATTTTTCAACCTGGTTCAGCATAGACATCTGCATATTGATATCGCCGAGTTTCTGGTCGTTCTCTCCCACATTTTTCAGGTAGAACCCCCCCTGCGTCCCGATATCCACGGCACCGCTTCCGGATTTGTATTGCTGAATTCTTTTTTCAATCGAGTCAAGCTCAATGGTTACCCCACGCAGCTGTTCGTTGACAAAGGCTAGTGTATTCCTGGCCAGTGAATTCTTCTCAGAAATAGATACCTGGTCGTACGTAATTATCAGTTGATTCAGGATATCTACCGCCCGCTGAGGTATCGGGTCTTTATAACTCAGTTCAACAATCGCCGATTGTTTGTTGGGAGATATTTTAAGTCCCTTGGTCAATCCGGCAGCAACATTCTGAGGTTCATCAAGCGAAAAGTAGAATTTTTTATCCCCGGAATTAAGTGCCGAAAAATGGTACTTATTCGGCAAGAACTTCAGGACCCCATAATCGGTATTCACAAACTGGTTAAGGGGATATTTGTCTTTATTGTTCAAAAGTACCGTCTGGCTGTTCTTATCATAGCTGAACTCTACTTTTTCAACCCCTTGTATTGAATCGGGGTATTGTGCTTCGATCATGATCGGAGACAACACATACGCATCCCCGGCCTTTACTTTACCCGCCTTGGAATAAGATGCATATAAACGCAGCACTTTCACCACTTTTTCCATCAACGCCCGCGACTGCAGCACTTCTATTTCGTTTTCGATTGTTTTTTTGGAAGCGATCAGGTCTAATGATTCCAGGATCTTTGAGTCTTCACCTCCTGCTCCCCTGCGTTCATCCTTTATTATGATAGTAGCGGAAGACTCATAGATAGGCGTGGCATAGCGCAGGTAAAAATAGGCTGCGGTAAAAGCCATCAATATGAATAATATAAGCAGGGGCCAGTAAGGCAAATATTTAGCGATCAGTTGCTGACCCATATTTGTCTCCTTCTCCTCCGTCATTATGTTTTTTTCCATTTCCATCTTCTGCGCTTTCAAAATTATTTTATCACCCTGTCTAAAACAAGAATAAGAATAGAGATACCGCTGAATATATAAGGTATTACCTCTTTTGAACGGTTGGTGGTGGCAATTTTAGCTTTGCTTGGCTCCACATAAACAACATCATTCGGCTTCAGGTAATAATATTCCGAAGCCAAAAAATCTGCTGAGTTTATATCCAGGTGCCTGGTAATTCTTTTGCCATCCTCTTCACGGATCAGCAGAATATTATCCCGCTTGCCATAAATGGTAATATCGCCAGCCAGGCCCAGGGCCTTCACAAGAGATATCTTTTCACTGGGTACATTTATTACGGTTGGGTTAGTAACCTCGCCCAAAACGGTCACTTCAAAATTAAGTTGCCGTATTTCAACGATCGGGCTCAATAATTCCTTCTTTTCTAAAATTATGCCGGTGATCTTTTCCGTTAATTGCTTTTTGGTGAGCCCGGCTGCCATTACACTGCCCAGTTTAGGCATCTGGATCGTTCCATCACCATTTACCAGGTATCCCTTGCTGGTATTATCAATACGGTTATACTTAACATCTTCCTCTGGACTAAGACTTGAAATAACAATATTAAGAATGTCATTTTTCTGAATTGGGGCTTCAATAGTACCCAATACCTGCCTGAAAGCTGAGTCCTGGGCATTTTGAAAATAAGCGATCTTCTTTGAAGGAGTACACGATGTATAAACCAATAAAGATTGAAGGAATAGAATAATAAAATACCTGCCGGCCATAATAGCATATTATAGGTTACAATAATTAAAAATCGTACAATTTGGGGAAAGCCTTTGGATAGGATAGGGAGGTAAGGAGCGTTAAAGCAGAAATTGAACTTGAGTTTCTTTTAACTGTATCCGGGGGTAAAAATACTATTATTAATATAATTTCCAAATTAAACTTGAATTATTTATATAAGATAACAGTTATCTGATATAAACATTAAAATTCATGTTTTTAAGGCCTCACCGAATCCTGTTTTTTTCTAAAATCAAGACTTTTTTTTCTTAAAAAACCCAGTTTTCCAGTCAAAAATAGCGCTTACCGTTCTTTATTTATCGCTTATTGTAAAACATAAGTTGAAATTTGTTTTTACAAAATTTTATTTAGATATTTGGCTAAATATAAAACTATTACTTTTGAATTCCCTTTTTAAAGCATTAAACGATAAAACACGAAGAGAAATACTGGAACTTTTAAAAAAGGGCGACCTAACCGCTGGCGAGATCGCTAACCAGTTCAAGATCAGCAAACCCAGTATTTCCCATCATCTTGATCTGTTGAAGCAGGCCGGGTTGGTTCAATCGGTTAAAGAAGGCCAATTCATTTATTATTCGCTCAACACTACCGTAATGGATGAGATCATAAAGTGGTTTGTTGATTTTAAAACAAAAGAATAAAATCATACAGAAATGAAACAGTCAAAATTATTCCGATTACTATTTCCCTTTCTCATTATGTCCATTCCCTGGATATACCTGGCATTTATCTGGAAGGGTCTTCCGCAAACCATCCCTACGCACTTTGGTATTGATGGGGCTGCCGATAAATTCGGCGATAAGAGTGAAATTGTGGTAGCACCAATTATAATGACCGTAGTTGGCCTGTTCATGTATTTCATTTTACAGAATATCCATAAGATCGATCCGAAGAAAAAATATTCTGCTGCCACTTCAGGGGTAATGTCGAAAATTGCGGCGATGGTACTTGTGCTGCTTTCCGCAGTTACTATGTTTATCTTATACTGGACTACCAAAGGCAAAGTAGAGGGAATGCCTGCCTTCTTCTGCGGCCTTAGTTTATTCTTTGCCTACATCGGGAACCTGATGCATAGTGTAAAGCCAAATTATTTTGTAGGATTCCGGATACCATGGGCGCTGGAAAACGAGGAAAACTGGACAAAAACACACCGCCTGGCAAGTAAGATATGGTTCGTGGGAGGTATTTTGCTGGCGATCATTTCCCTGCTGGCAGGAACCAAAGCCCTGATCATTATTTTCATAAGCAGTGTTTTTTTGATGACCATCATACCTGTTTTATATTCTTATAGCATTTTCAAGCGATCTTCTGCGTTGAACAATATAAAGTGAAGTAAGCCCGGGATTAAACAAAGGCCCCGGCAATCGCCGGGGCCTTTCCAAACTCAAAAACCAACTCTCTATTTTTTTATTTTCCCCTCCACTTCAATATCTCCGTTGCTGAAGCATTTTAACGATACAGATTGCTTCTCATTTTCAACGGTAAGATAATACCGGGTCCTTCCTTCAAAATTTAATTCAAGAACACTTTTGTTCACCTGGTAACCTGCATACTTTTCGGAGATCGCCAGTGAAACATTCAGCGGCATCTGGTCGGCAGAGATACTTCTTGATGTGCCTACCAATTCGCCTTCCTCATCATAAGCCGCCTCTGACTTTACGCCGTTAAGCATAAAGGAGGCGAAATAAAAATCACTTGATTTTTCCCAATTCACTTTGCTGGCTTTAGCAAAATCAGTTGCAAAGGCAGCTTTTACTTTGGGCGATACATTTTCACCGGGGATGGCAAGTGCACTGGCGGAGAACAGCATTACGATCGCTGTTAAAACGGTTTTGAACTTTTTCATAACTATACTTTTTAATTGTTTAAAATTACTGCCCATGGCCGGCAGTTTTAATTACAACTCAAAAATAATATACCGGTAAGCGTAGAAAAAGCACATCTTTACCGGGCATGTTAATGAAAGTTAATCTGCGTATAAACGGCAACAGTTCGTGTTGTTTCAGGAATGATTTATGCTCCCAAACCCTTTGCCATCCTGCACAGAGAGTTTTTTCTTAATGGTTTATTAAAAAATGATTTGGCACTGTTAAAAAGTGAAAGCGGCATTAACTTTTTATTAATCCCCGGCATCGCTTAACAAAAGCAAGCCGGCTCTGGTAAACGGGTTATCTTTATTTACTGAGTTATGAATTACCTGGCCCACGCATATCTTTCCTTTAACCAGCCGGATATACTGGCAGGCAACATGATCAGTGATTATATCAAGGGCAAAAAACAGTTTGATTTTCCACCCCTTGTTCAAAAAGGCATTACCCTTCACCGGGCCATTGATAATTTTACCGATACACATATGGCCACCCGGGAATTAAAGTCTTTTTTCAGGCCGCAATACCGCCTTTATTCGGGAGCCTTCGCCGATATTGTTTACGATCATTTCCTGGCGAACGACAAAAATGAATTTGGCTCCGAAGCTGCATTAAAGCAGTTTGCAATAACCACTTACCGGCAGCTTGAACTGCGGTCTGATCTTTTTCCGCCTCCCTTCCAGAAGATGTTCCCTTACATGAAGCAGCATGACTGGCTATCCAACTACGGTCACACCTGGGCTATTGAAAGAAGTTTTGAAGGATTGGTTCGCCGATCTGCCTATCTTACCGAAAGCAAAATTGCCTTTGAGATATTTGGGCAGCACTATGCCGGTATGAAAAACTGCTATACCCGTTTTTTTCCCGGCCTGAAGAAGTTTACCGAACATCAATTATCTGAACTTTTAAGAAACT
>DAOLIP010000013.1:0-52538 GCA_035328475.1 Ferruginibacter sp. | reverse complement strand
TCGAAGTATCCATTGAATAAAGGGGAGTTGGGTGAAAATAAGAGCCGCAAGGTTGATAAAAGAAACGATAAAAGAAAAGAGTTTGAAGAAGAGGGTTATTTTTCTGCATGCTTTTCTTATAATAGTAATACTAAACAAACTCCAGAGGGTCAAAAAGCAACTTCTCGAATTTATAAAATGAATTTTCGAAATTCAAAAGATATGTTTACACAAATGACAATACAGGCACGGAACCGTTTGTATGGGGGATAAATGACCCTAAAAGACTTTTGATTCGCTTATTTGATTCTGCAACATGCTCTTTCTCTATTTCAAACCCAATGTAAGAGCAGCCCATTTTTATAGCGGCAATACCGGTAGTACCAGAGCCAGAAAAAGGGTCAAAAACAATTACATCCTTTCCAGTTCTACCATAGGCATCGATACATCTCTTTGGAAGCTCAATTGGAAATCTTGAATAATGAGCCTTTCCATCAATTTTTTCATTCCCAAATTCCCATATTGAACCAACAGGAGGATTAACTTTAAATTGATGAGATTCATTTTTTGCTAGCAAATAAATTGGCTCATGTTGTCGATGAGGTCTTCTGCATTTTCCTTCTGGCATTGGATTTTTCTTTCTCCATATTACTTCACCTCGAAATAAATAACCTTTATCTGACAAGCCAATTACTAATCGATAAGTCAAAGCAAGAAGATTACCATATTGCAACCAATTGTTTTCTTTCTCAATAAAAGATTTCCGTTTTGCTCTTGGCTTTACATATGCAGAATTTGTTTCTTTTAACCCATTCTTATCAGCACCTAAAGAACTATATTTAAAATCATTACTTTTCCAATTAACAGGAGTGTTATATGCATCCCCGATGTTAATCCAAATAATTCCATCTTCTTTTAATTTAGGGAGAATTGAAATAAATATATTTTCTAAACAATTTAAATATTCTCGTGGGTCCTCTTCTACTCCAACTCCATTTGAAAGTCTTTGGCCCCAGTAAGGAGGACTTGTAACAACAATATCAATACTCTCATCCGGTAGTTCTTTAATAAGCCCCAAACAATCACCCTGATATACTTTGTTTATATCAAATCTTCCAATCGTATTAACATCTTTTAAACTCATACGTAATCCTTTTGCTAACGAATTTAGTATTTAAGATTGAGATTACAAAATCCACCATTACGGTATATTTCAAAGTAGCGTAATCCGCTTCAAACAATTATTTACTCAGGTGCATACTCCGCTCTTTATACAACTGGCGGAAATAAGGATCACGCAGGTCTTTAATAAAACGGATGGCTTCGCCGGTGCTTTTCATTTCCGGGCCAAGTTCTTTATTTACGCCGGGGAATTTATTGAAAGAGAAAACGGGTTCTTTAATGGCAAAGCCGGTGAGTTTTTTCTCGAACGTAAAATCTTTGAGCTTATTAACACCCAGCATGATCTTGGTGGCAATGTTCAGGTAAGGGATCTGGTATGCCTTGGCAATGAATGGTGTGGTGCGGCTTGCCCTTGGGTTGGCTTCAATCACAAACACATTACCATCCTTAATGGCAAACTGGATATTGATGAGTCCTTTTATGTTTAAGGTTCTTGCAATTTTTTCGGCATACTCTTCCATGGTTTGTACGATCAATGGCGACAGGTTGAATTGCGGCAACACGGCATTACTATCCCCGCTGTGAATACCGGCGGGTTCAATATGCTCCATCACACCCATTACATGAAATTGTTCGCCGTCGAAAATGGCATCTATCTCTGCTTCCTGGCAACGGTCGAGGAAATGATCGATCAATATCTTATTGCCGGGTAAATGTTTGATCAGGCTCAACACGCCTTTCTCCAGGTCTTCGTCGTTTATCACAATACGCATCCGTTGTCCACCCAATACATAACTGGGCCGTATCAGAACGGGATAACCCACCTGGTTGGCAACCTCAATGGCTTCATCGGTATTATATGCCGTACCATAATTGGGATAAGGTATTCCCAGTTCTTTCAGCTTATCGCTGAACCGGCCCCTGTCTTCGGCAATATCCATATTATCGAACGAGGTGCCGATTATCTGAATGCCCTTTTCGTGCAGGCGCTTGGCAAGCTTCAATGCTGTTTGTCCGCCGAGCTGCACAATTACACCAAATGGCTTTTCATGTTCAATGATCTCCCAAAGGTGTTCCCAGAACACGGGCTCAAAATAAAGTTTGTCGGCAATATCAAAGTCGGTGGAAACAGTTTCGGGGTTACAGTTCACCATGATGGCTTCAAAACCGGATTCTTTGATGGCCTGCAATCCATGCACACAGCAATAGTCGAACTCAATGCCCTGGCCAATGCGGTTGGGCCCGCTGCCCAGTACAATGACCTTCTTTTTATCGGAAACAATGCTTTCATTACTTACCAGCTTGCTTTCATTCACCGGTTTGTTTTCAAAGGTTGAATAGAAGTAAGGCGTCTTTGCTTCAAACTCTGCACTGCAGGTATCCACCATTTTATAAACACGGGTAAGCCCCATTGTCTTTCTTCTTTCATAAACCTGTTCGGCATCTTCTTCCTTCATGATGCTTTTAAGCTGTTCATCGCTGAAGCCAAGGAATTTGGCTTCTTTCAATAATGCATCGGGTAATGTTTTCAGATCGTATTTGGCAATTTCCTTTTCGCAATCGCATATCTTCTGTATCTGGTAAATGAACCAGCGATCGATCTTGGTGCTTTCGCAGATACGTTTAACGCTTGCACCTGCCATCAGGGCATCTTTAATGCGGAAGATCCTGTCCCACTTGGGTATCTTAATGTATTCCAGTAATTCTTCGGTATGCATCAGGCTTTTGCCATAGTAACCCAGGCCCACCACTTCATTCTCCAGGCTTTGACAGGCTTTTTGCACGGCTTCAGCAAAGCTTCTTCCAATGCCCATTACCTCACCTACGCTTTTCATCTGGAAGCCGAGGGTATCTTTTGCGCCTTTGAATTTATCAAAATTCCAGCGGGGGATCTTTACGATCACATAATCAAGCGCCGGTTCAAAATAGGCGGATGTTGATTGGGTGATCTGGTTCTTGAGTTCATCGAGGTTATATCCTATCGCCAGCTTGGCTGCAATTTTTGCAATGGGGTAACCGGTTGCTTTACTTGCCAGCGCCGAGGAGCGGCTTACCCTTGGATTGATCTCCACCACGATCAGTTCTTCTGTTTGCGGGTTGAGTGCAAACTGAACATTACAACCGCCGGCAAAATTTCCCAGGTTACGCATCATGGAAATGGCCGTGTTACGCATTCGCTGGTAGGCGGTATCGCTCAAGGTCATGGTTGGCGCCACAGTAATTGAATCACCGGTATGCACCCCCATGGGATCAAAATTCTCCACGCCGCAAATGATCACTACGTTATCTTCATTATCACGCAACAGTTCCAGTTCAAATTCTTTCCATCCCAACACGGCTTTTTCTACCAACACTTCGTGTATGGGACTTGCGGTAAGGCCGGTATTCAGCGCCTCATCCAGTTCGTCTTTGGTGAATACAATGCTGCCGCCGGTACCGCCCAGGGTAAAGGAGGGCCTTAACACAAGCGGAAAACCTATCTGCTGTGCAAATTCTTTTCCTTCTAAAAATGAGTTGGCAATTTTTGCCGGGCAAACAGAAATACCCATTTCAATCATCCACTGGCGGAATTTTTCCCGGTCTTCGGCCTTATCAATGGCCTTGATGTCGACACCGATCAGGCGAACGCCAAATTTTTCCCAGATACCCAGTTCATCCACTTCCTTACAAAGGTTCAGGGCTGTTTGTCCGCCCATGGTAGGCAATACCGCATCTATCTGGTTTTCTTCCAGTATCTGTTCAATACTTTCCACGGTAAGGGGCAGCAGGTATACCCGGTCGGCCATCATCGGGTCGGTCATAATGGTAGCGGGATTGCTGTTAATAAGAATTACCTTAACGCCTTCTTCCCGCAACGAACGGGCAGCCTGTGAACCGGAATAGTCAAACTCGCAGGCCTGGCCGATGATAATGGGACCCGAACCTATGATCAAAACAGATTTAATGGAATTATCTTTTGGCATACGCAGAATGGCCGATGATGTGGCGTGCAAAAGTAATTGTAAAAGATGTAAATAAAAAACTCATCCTCTTAAAGAATGGGCACCAGGATATCCCATTCGCCGGCTTCAAAAATTTCAACATCAACACTGGCATTGCCAAAATAAAAACGGGCACGGAAGGGAAAGTCGACACCCCGGAATATGGTCACGTCTTTATTGCTGATGGTGGAGCTTGCCTTGTATAAGAACACTCCCTTTATTATTTGAACGTCCGTCATCACCATCACGGTCTTATTATCCCTAGTATTCCGGTTTCCACCGCCCGTCAGCAGGGTTACCGATACGGTTATTGTTTTATCTGCATTCCCTGTTTTATTGACCTCCACCCTCGAAACCTCGCTGGTAGTATTGTGTACCATATAGGGTTTCTCATATCTTCCTTTATAAATGTCTTTTTTCCAGAAACCCGTTAATACCGAATCCTGATTCCCGGAACTTTTGCGCAACTCGCCATATCCTTCCTTCAGTCCTTTTTTAAAGTTGCCTTCGTACACATCACCGTTCTTCCAGTTGTACTTTCCTTTTCCGTCGGGCAGTCCGCTTTTAAATTCCCCTTCATATACATCAGTTCCCGAGGCTTTCCCTTTTCCATCTGCCTTTCCGCTTTTACAACCGCCCTCGTATGTTCCTTTTAAAGAATCAGCTAAAACTTTGCAGTCTGGATTTTGAGATAATGCCTGCACTATACTCAGGAATAAGGCAACGGAAAAGAATAATTGTTTCATAATAGTTGTTTTGGCACAAAGACTGTTTACGTGAATAGATGTAATTTTATAACTTATTACACACTTTAAATCTACCCATAATAAACGGAATGATTAAAAAATCGCAAAGGCCTGTTTTTTTTATCCTGCTGATGTTAACCGTTTATTGCTCTCCTGCACAGATCTTTCCCGCCAACAATTATCCCCGGGGTTACTTTATCTGGCCATTGGACCTAAACCCGGAGATGGTTGCCAATTTTGGCGAACTGAGGGCCAACCACTACCACATGGGGCTCGACTGCCGTACCGCACAAAAACAAAACCTGCCGGTATATGCTGTGGCCGATGGATATATTGCCCGTATCAAGATAGAACCATCCGGGTTTGGGAGGGCAATTTATATCAACCATCCGAACGGGTTTACGACCCTTTACGCACATTTGAATGATTTTTTTCCCGAACTGGAAAGCTATGTGAAAGAGCAGCAGTATAAATTAAAGAGCTGGAGTGTGGATCTTTCTTTACCGCCGGCTTTGTTCCCGGTTGAAAAATGCCGGTTCATTGCGTACAGTGGTAATACCGGCGCCTCGCAGGGGCCTCATGTTCATTTTGAGATACGGGATACCAAAACAGAAAAAGTGCTGAATCCCTCTTTATTCGGCATGCCATTACCCGATACCCTGGCCCCGGCTATTTACCGGCTTGCAGTTTACGACCGTAACCTCAGTACGTATGAACAAACCCCGAAACTATACCCATTAAAAAAACTGAATGGTATTTATATTACCAACCCGCCGGTGATAGAAGTTACCAGCGACAAAGTAAGTTTTGGAATTACCGCAAGCGACCGTTGCAATGGTTCTGCCAACAGCAACGGCATTTATGAAGCTGTTTTATACGAGAACGGAATACCGGCTACCGGTTTCCAGATGGATAATATCGGTTACGATGAGACCCGTTACCTGAATGCCCATATTGATTACAGACTTCGGAGCAGCGGCGGACCTTATATCCAGCACCTGTCGCAGTTGCCGGGATATAAAAACGGCATTTATAAGAACAGCGGCAATGATGTGATGGCACTTAACGACAGCAGTACCCGGCCCATGCGGATAACCGTGAAAGATGCCGACGGCAACAGTTCAGACCTGGTCTTTGAGATCAAACGGAATATAGCAGCGGAAGCAAAGAAAGAAATTGCGCCGCTTGCAGATAATGACCGGCAATGGTTTGCACCCGGTCTGCTCAATGTTTTTGAGAACGACAACATCCTTTTTTACCTGCCGCCCAATTGCCTGTATGATTCCTTTCGTTTTGTTTACAGCGAATCAATCCCAAAACAGGGTTATCCTGTTTACCAGCTTCACAATACAACCATTCCTTTGCACAGTTATTTTCCTGTCAGCATCAAAACAACGGTTTCATTGCCCGGCAAAATGGTAATGCATCGTTTTGCAAACGGCCGGCACGATTATGCCAAAGCCGATCCGGTAAAAACCGGTAAAGAAGAGGGATGGTTCAGGGCTTACTTCAGGGAGTTTGGAAGTTTCCAGATGATGATCGATACAATTCCTCCTGTTATTGCCCCCATTGGTTTTAAGAACGGAATGAAAGGCAACAAACTAAAACAACTTGTTTTTGCTGTAACCGATAATACAGAAGAAGTAAAAAACTTTACCGCAACATTAGATGGGAACTGGCTTCGCTTCAGTAATGATAAAGGCCGCCGCTTTGTTTATAGTTTTGATGAGATGTGTGCACCCGGCGAACATGAGTTAAAGATAATTGCAGAAGACCAGGTGGGGAATGTGACAACCAAGATTTATCAGTTCACGAGGTAGTAAACTGTTAATCCGTTTAAACGTTAATTAGTCTGACGTATTAACAGATTAACTACCTAACCAATTAACGCAATAACAATGACTCATATCACCGAAGGACAAAAAGCGCCCGCATTTAAAAGCAAGGACCAGGATGGCAAACCTGTTTCACTAAATGATCATCTTGGAAAGAAAGTGGTTCTTTATTTCTATCCCGAAGACGATACCCCCACCTGCACCGTACAGGCATGCAACCTGCGTGACAATTATGCTTTATTAAAAAGGAATGGTTTTGTGGTGCTGGGTGTAAGTCCGGATGAAGAGAAGAAGCATAAGAAATTTGAAGCCAAATATAACCTGCCATTCACCCTGGTGGCAGATCCCGAGCACCGCATCATTGACAAGTATGGGGTTTGGGGCGAAAAACAATTGTACGGCAGAAACTACATGGGCCTTCACCGCACTACTTTTCTGATCGACGAAAAAGGAATTGTTAAAAAGATATTTTTAAAGCCCAAAAACAAGCAGCATGCAGAAGAAATCATCAAGGCATGGCAACTTATTGAAGACAACAAACGTTAGCTGAATTGTACACTTAAAATTTTCCGGCTATGAAAAAGACCGCTGCCATCATTCTTCCCTTTTCAGTAATTCTGCTCTCTGTATCCTGCAGCAAAAGCGACCCTTCTAACGGGAGTGGGGGCGGGGGTGGAATAACTTTTTCCTGCGTGGGTATCAGTCCGAAATTTTCAACCGACATACAACCGATCCTTACAACCGTTTGTTCCATAAACAGCAATTGCCATGCGGCGGGCAGTATCAATACCGGCGGGCCGTTTACAACCCATGCCGAAGTGTTTGCAAAAAGAGCAAATATACGTGGGGCAATATTGGCGGGCACCATGCCGCAAAGCGGTTCATTAACGCAGGCGCAGATCAATGCTTTTATCTGCTGGATCGACAGTGGGGCGACGAATAATTAACCACTTCCGGCAGATTACAACAGCCATTCCACTTCGCCAAAATCAAATTTCCTTTCAATAGCATCCGAAGTGAGTAATTTCCCTTCTTCTGAAACGGCCTTGATCGTGGTTTGAATTTTTTTCCCTTTTTCAACCAGGAACACCGGTTCATCTTTTTTGTAAAGATTGTTGTTGTAGCTTTCCAATATATCCCCGGCAGCACCAGCATTCAACAGTGAGATATATTTCATCAGCACTTCATACAGTTCATTCGCCATTGTTATTACATCCCATTCTTTCTCCGTGATCTGCTTCAGCGAAACCGGGTTTACCAGGGAAGTATCGAAAACCGTTTGGTTGATATTGATCCCGGTTCCAACCACCGCCCATTTCCATGTTTTTCCGTGAAATATATTTTCAATGAGGATGCCGCCTGCCTTCCTGTCACGCCAGTAAATATCGTTGGGCCATTTTATTTTAGTCTCACTGCCGGCATGGACCGAAAAGAATTCAAAACAGGCCAATGCCACAGCAGCACTCAGCCGAAACTGTTTATTTGTATTGAAGCGCTCAGGCTGCAAAACAAGGCTCATGGCTATATTCTTCCCTTCTTCGGTTTTCCAGGCCTTGCCCCTTTGTCCTTTACCCCCCGTTTGTGCCCGCGCAAACCAGGCCATGCCATGGTTTGCCAATCCAGCATGAACCTTGTCCATGGCATAGTTGTTGGTACTGTCAACCGATTCTAATATTCTTAAAAAACCGCCTCCGGGCATAATGAACCAATGACAAAGAAGTGTTACTTTTGCCATTATTTGCAAGCTACAAGCTACTTTGTAATAAACAAAAGAAAACACCCCCTGCCAAGGCAGGTATAAAAAAACAAAAAACAGCATCGCATTTGAATAATTTGAACGCATTGAGCAGCCGTAAAAAGAGCAGTGTGGTACGTCTGACGAGAAACAGTAAAATCTTCAAAACCATCATTCATGCCATAGGGGAGAAAAAAGGGGAAAAGATCGTTAGCCTCGACCTCCGTAAAATACCCGAAGCAGTGGCAGATTTTTTTATAATTTGCCAGGCAAGCAACCCCACCCAACTGAAAGCCATCGCCGATTTTGTGGAAACAGACCTGAAAGACAAATGCGGGGAGATCGCTTATAAGCATGAAGGCAGGCAGGCACAGCAATGGATATTGATCGATTATGTGAACATTGTGGTACATGTGATGTTACCCGAGCCAAGAAAGTTTTACCAGCTGGAAGAAATGTGGAGCGATGCACCCATGATGGAACACAGGAATTAATAAGTTCACTTAGAAAGATTTAAAACAATAATAAAACAAGATCGTCTGTTATATAAAGCCCGATTAACAGGTTCGAACGTACCCAAACAATGGCAGATAATAATATGAATCAAGACAGCAACAGGAAATATAATCCTGATAACATACCTCCCAAAGGAGATGACCCGAATAAGAAAAGAAGCCGGTTCAATATCTATTGGATCTACGGCATCATTTTTTTATCCATTGTAGGATACAGCCTGTTCAACAATGTTAGCAGCGCCGGCATTGAGACGGACCAGCAGAAATTTTATTCCATGCTGCTGCAGGGCGATGTGACCAAGATCAAGACCATCCGCAACAAAAAGATCGTACGGGTATTCCTCAACATCGACAGCCTGAAAGCAAAAGCAGGCATTTACAAGCAGTTGCTCAATCCAAAACCAGAGGACAAGAATTATGAAGCGGCTATTAATATTAAAGGAGATCGTCCGCAATTATACTTCAGTATCGTTGATGATAAAACCTTTGCCACGCAACTGAGTGATTTCTATAAAAAATATCCCGGTGTAAAAGAGATTCCCGACAGTCCGGATGACGAAGACCAATGGCTGGGCCAGTTGATCAGTACCCTTCTGCCCCTGCTTCTCATTGGTTTATTATTCATCATGATGATGCGTAAGGTAGGCGGACCAGGCGGTGGTGGCGGACCAGGGGGCATCTTCAGCATCGGAAAATCGAAAGCAACCTTATTTGAAAAAGGTACCAGGGTCAATATCAACTTCGGCGATGTGGCCGGTTTGGATGAAGCCAAAGTAGAAGTGATGGAGATCGTTGACTTTTTAAAGAACCCGAAAAAATATACAGCCCTTGGCGGTAAAATTCCAAAGGGTGCTCTATTGGTAGGCCCTCCGGGTACCGGTAAAACCTTATTGGCAAAAGCCGTTGCCGGCGAAGCACAGGTTCCTTTCTTCAGCCTCAGCGGAAGTGATTTTGTGGAGATGTTCGTAGGCGTTGGCGCCAGCCGTGTTCGTGACCTGTTTAAACAGGCAAGGGAAAAAGCGCCTTGCATCATTTTCATTGATGAGATCGATGCCATTGGAAGAGCAAGAGGGAAGAACATGATGATGAGCAACGACGAAAGAGAAAACACGTTGAACCAGTTGCTGGTGGAGATGGATGGTTTTGGTACCGACCTTGGTATCATCATCCTGGCAGCTACCAACCGGCCCGATGTTTTAGACAGCGCTTTATTGCGTCCGGGCCGTTTCGACAGGCAGATATCCATTGACCGCCCCGACCTTGTTGGAAGAGAAGCCATCTTTAAGGTACACCTTGCTCCCATTAAAGTTTCGCAAACACTCGATGTTCATAAACTGGCTGAACAAACTCCGGGTTTTGCCGGTGCCGATATTGCCAATGTTTGTAATGAAGCGGCATTGATCGCAGCAAGAAAAGGAAAAGATGCGGTGGACATGAGCGATTTCCAGGATGCCATTGACCGGGTGATCGGCGGGCTGGAGAAAAAGAATAAGATCATTTCTCCCGAAGAAAAAGAGATCATTGCCTATCACGAAGCAGGCCATGCCATTTGCGGCTGGTACCTGGAGCATGCCTATCCATTATTAAAGGTAACCGTGGTTCCAAGAGGAACGGCTGCATTGGGCTACGCACAATACACACCGAAGGAACAATACCTGTATAACACCGACCAGCTGATGGACCAGATATGTATGACCCTGGGCGGAAGGGCCAGTGAGGATATTTTCTTTGGAAAGATCAGCACCGGTGCCAGCAACGACCTGCAGCAGATCACCAAGATCGCTTACAGCATGATCACGGTGTATGGTATGAATGATAAAGTGGGTAACATCAGTTATTACGATCCCAACCAGGAGAATGTGTTCACCAAACCATTCAGTGAAGAAACGGGTAAAATGATCGATGAGGAAGTTCGTAAACTGATCGATAATGCCTACCAGATCACTAAAAAACTGCTGACCGAGAAAAAGGGAGATGTAGAAAAACTGGCAAAGGAATTATTAAAGAAAGAAGTGCTGTTCAAAAGCGATGTGGAAGCACTGATCGGCAAACGTCCGTTTGAAGAAAAGAAAGCGCTGGATATTGATGAGCATGCTGCTGTAACGGAAGAGCCAAAGACCACAATGCCCGATGAATTAAAAACACCACCAGCTATTTAATATATGGCTGTAAGTCCCGCAAAAGAAAATATTTTAAAACGAATCAGGCAGGCACTGAGTAACCCGGTGCCTTTGCCTTTTCCGCAAAGCGAAGGAACCAACTCTGTTTTTTTACCTGCTGCCGACGACCTCGAAGTTTTGTTTGCACAGGAGTTCACCAACCTGCAGGGCCGGTTTGCATTTTGTGTGAGTGAAGAAGATATGCTGAAGCAGGTGCAGCAACTGATCGCTGCCAAAGAATGGACAAAGATCTACTGCAATACCGATCCCTGGAAAGACAGTTTTAGTAATACCATCAGCCTGTCTACCTGCGATGCCTCTATCACCGGCTGTGAATTTTTAATTGCCCGTACCGGAACCATTGTTATGAGTGCTGCCCAGCAAAGCGGCAGAACCGTTAGTGTATACGCCCCTATACATATATGCATTGCCTACACCCACCAGTTGGTTTATGATATAAAAGATGCGCTGCAGTTATTGAAAGAAAAATACGCCGGTACTATTCCCTCGCTGATAACTTTTGCCACCGGACCCAGCCGTACCGCCGATATTGAAAAAACCCTGGTAACCGGAGTACACGGCCCCAAAGAAGTTTACTGTTTCCTGGTAGAAGCATAATTGCATTTTTACAAGTATCTTTATTGCAAGATGAGTACAGAGATCTATAACCTGTTTGTTTACGGATCGCTCCGCAGCGGTTTCCGCAATCCTGTTTACCAGTACCTCACCAAATATTTTCATTTATTGGGAGAAGCGGTTGTAAAAGGAAAACTTTACGACATGGGAGAATTTCCCGTAGCCAGGCCCACTGCAGATGAAAAGTTTATTTCGGGAGAATTATATACAATAAACGATCCCCGTGAATTTTCCTGGGCTATTGGCCAACTGGACGATTACGAAGGGCTGAATGCCGAAGAAGGCGACACCCCTCCTTACAAACGGGAAGAAGTGATCGCCTACCAGGATGGAAAACCCGTTACCGCCTGGATATACTGGTTCAACGGAAATACAGATGGCAAACCTGAAATAGAGTCCGGAGATTTGTTGCAATACCTGCAGCAAAAAAACAAACCCTGAACCATGGAAGCCAGCGCTAATAAAAAGACCTACTTCCTTTCCGACTTTCATCTTGGGGCCCCTGATGCAATTTCAAGCCTCGCCAGGGAAAAAAAGGTCATTCAGTTCCTGGACGAAGTAAAACCAACCGCGGCTCAAATATTCATTGTTGGCGACCTGTTCGACTTCTGGTACGAATACAAGAAAGTAGTTCCCAAAGGATATGTACGCATACTGGGCAAACTAGCTGAACTGACTGATTCCGGTATTCCCGTTCATTTCTTTGTTGGCAACCACGATATGTGGATGAAAGATTATTTCCAGAAAGAACTTAATATCCCTGTTTACTTTGAACCCGCTGCTTTTGAATTAAACCATAAAAAATTTCTGGTAGGACATGGTGACGGGCTTGGTCCGGGCGATCACGGTTATAAATTCATCAAAAAAATATTCCGCAACAAAGCCTGCAACTGGCTGTTTGGAGTACTGCCGCCTTTTATCGGCATGGGTATTGCAAACTATTTTAGCCGGAGAAGCAGGGCGCAAACAGGACAGAGTAATGAAGTATTCCTGGGAGAAGATAAAGAATGGCTGATCACTTATTGTAAAGAGATTTTGCAGAAGGATCATTACGATTATTTTATTTTCGGCCACCGCCACCTGCCTATAGATTTTAAACTAAGTGAAAAAAGCAGGTACGTAAACCTCGGCGACTGGATAAAATATTTCAGCTATGCCGTATTTGACGGGGAAATTTTAGAATTGAAGTACTACACCCCTAACCCCTAAGGGGTAAAGGCCATCAGGTCAGAGTTTGATAAATAAACTGATAGTGAAAAAGTTTCTGTTAAAATACTTGTTTCTGTGCTTCTGTGCCTCTGTGGCATTACCCGTTGCAACCCGGGCGCAAAGCGACTCTGCCTTTAAATTCCTCAAAACCATCAAAGGCAATTACTCTTATTTTAATGTAGATAACCTGGACAATGTATACCTCATCACCGAAGGCAACCGCCTTAAAAAGATAAATACAATCGGCGATTCTGTTGCGGTATTCAATGATGTAAAGCGATATGGCTACCCTTTTTCCATAGATGTAACGAATCCGCTGAAGACCTTGCTGTATTATAAGAATTTTTCCACCATCGTAACGCTCGACCGTTTATTAGCCACCCGCAATACCATCAACCTGCGCACACAGAATATTTTTTTGGTGAACAGCATCTCTCTTTCTTACGATAACAATATCTGGCTTTTTGATGAAGAGGATTTCAAGCTGAAGAAGATCGATGAGCAGGGTAAGCTGTTACAGGAAACCACCGGCTGGCGTCTTTTATTCGATACCGTTCCTTCCCCGGTAAAGATCATCGACCGGGATAATTTTGTTTACCTGTACGACCCGGAAAAAGGATTTTATGTTTTTGATTATTACGGCACGTTCAAAAACCGTTTACCTTTTTTAAAATGGAGTAATGTAGAAGTATCGGGCAAAACAATGTACGGATTCAATGATGGTAAATTATTCAGCTATGAACTGAACTCACTCCAGCTCAAAGAATACAAACTCCCGGCTTTTTTCGGCGACTACCTGTCTATAAAAGCAATGAACCGGAAAATTTACCTGTTGAAGAATGAAGGGATCGATGTGTATGAGATCAGGTAACTGATCGTTATTGGTTCAGTATCTCTGCCAGTTCCTTATCCCATTTGCCTGTTTTTCCATATTCCACCACCCGGCCAATTTCTTTTCCACCCTTCATAACAATAATGGTGGGCACCAGGGTTATGTTAAATGCATCAGAGATACTGGCCAGTGATTTCTTGGCCCGGTTCACAGCAAAGAATGTAATGGCATCATCCGGCACACCGCTCTTCTCCTGTATCTTGAAAAACTTGGGCAGGATAAACTGGGTATCTTCACACCAGGTGCCGCCAAAAACCACGAACTGGATTTTACCCTTTGTTCTTTCGAATGCATTCAATGTCGCCGTGTCCGGGTTATAATATCCCTGGCTTTGGCCATACCATCGAAAGCAGGTATCATTCTGAACTGCATATTTATTCACGATACCCCGGAATATATGTTGTTCTGGGTGTTTTTCATCCAGACTTATTTCATACTGTGCCTGCCCGTACCCGTTCAATACAAACAGGCCGGAAAAAAATATCGCTGCTAATAATTTCATTGATGAAAATTAAGTACGCTAAAGTACTGTTGAATGGGGCTCAGCAAAAATCAATTTTGTTAAGGGCTGGTTATAGATCCTTTGTCTTACGATTAAAGGTTGTCAGCCTGGTATTTCTTTTACTACAGGTCGGCCTTCAGTTCATTTAAAAAACCTTTCAGTTTTTTCAATGATTCTATTAACTGGAATTTTTCTTCGGCCCGTTTATTCTGTTTCAGAAATTCTTTGGCGCCTTCCATGGTATATTTCCGCTCCCGCAACAAATGAAAGATAAGCTTCAGGTTCTTGATGTCTTCCGGGCGGAAGAGCCGGTCGCCCTTGCCGTTCTTGCGGGGCTTTAAAATAGCAAACTCATTTTCCCATAACCGTATCAGCGATTGATTCACTTTAAACATCTCGGCTACGGTTCCGATGGAGTAATAACTTTTCTGGAACAGCACATCATCATCCGGGATCTCTATCAGGTCGGCACCGGCATCCATTTCTTTCAGCGACACCCTTCCCCGGGTAAGTTTTTTGTTGTCGGCCTTCACTCTTATTTTTGGTATTGAAGGTTCTTCAACAGCAACAATTTTTTTCACCACCGGCTCTTCTTTAACCGGCGCTTCATCAAATGCGAATGATATCTGGTTAAGCGGCATAATTAAAATTAATCAAAACTTTTGGCACTTCCCGTTGCGGCAATTTTTAATACCTGGTCATACTGTGCGGCATTCAGGTCGTTGAAGAAAAAGTAAACCGGGTTAACCGGGTTGCCGTTGATGTGTACCTCGTAATGGCAATGCGGCCCGGTACTGGCACCTGTATTCCCCACCCAGCCGATCACTTCTCCCCTTTTCACACGCTGGCCCGACCTTGCCTTGATGCGTACCATGTGCAGGTATTTTGTTTCGTAGCCGTAGCCATGGTTTATCACCACTTCATTGCCGGCACCGGTATTAAACCCCGATGTAGTGACCACCCCATCGCCCGTGGCATAAATGGGTGTTCCCTGGGGGGCTGTAAAATCGAGCCCCTGGTGCATCTTGGCAATGCCGTAAATGGGATGGATACGCAAACCAAAACCGCTGGCTATCCGGTTCAGCTCTTTATTACTTACCGGCTGAATGGCAGGAATACTGGCCAGCTTGGCCTCCTGGTTATTGATGAGTTTTTCAATGGCGTTGTAACTCTCAAACTGGTAAGCCACCCGGGCCGAGATGTTATTTAGTGTTTTCGCTATCTCGCTTCCCAGCTCATCATCCTGTATCTTATTCAGCTTGGCGATCTCCTTTTTCTTTTCGATCATCACGGTCCGGGCACTGTCTCCCAGCGGTTTTGCCTCAAAAATGGAACGGTAAACCTCGTTATCCCTTTTTTCCAGTTCGGCCATCTGCTGTTGCAGCAGTTTTGCCTTTTCGGCCAGTGTATTGTAATTATCCCGTACAGCCTCGTATTTCAGTTGGGCCTCCCTGTCGGCAGCCTTAGGGAAGAATTTTGTATAGATCCAGATGATAATGGCAGAAGTTACCAGGGCAGCAGAAATAAAACCAAAGGCCCGCAACAATTTTACCCGGAAAGGAGTAACCAGCTTCTCGTAGCGAAGTGTATGGGTGTTGTAGTAATATTTAATTTTTTTCATGCTACGCTTTTAATAAGGATATTGATCTTTTACGCCGGCTCCCTCCCTTGCTGCTTGAGGCTGTTTTATTACCTTTGCCCACGCCCGATAAAGGTTTACAAATATAGCTTCATAAATCGCAAAAATCAACCCCCTTAAACAATTGGCATATGATGACGAGTGCTGAGATACGACAACAATTTCTTGACTTTTTCAGATCGAAGGGCCACGTGGTTGTACCCTCTGCCCCCATTGTGGTAAAAGATGATCCTACCCTGTTATTTACCAATGCCGGGATGAACCAGTTCAAAGATTATTTCCTGGGCAATAAAAAAGCGCCCAATACCCGGGTGGCCGATACACAAAAATGTTTACGGGTGAGCGGAAAGCATAACGACCTGGAAGAAGTGGGCGTGGATACCTATCATCACACCATGTTTGAAATGCTGGGCAACTGGAGTTTTGGCGATTATTTTAAAAAAGAGGCCATTGCCTGGAGCTGGGAATTGCTGACGGAAGTTTATAAACTGAATAAGGACAGGTTATACGTTACCATTTTTGAAGGTGATGCTAAAGAAGGTTTGCCAAAAGATGAGGAAGCCTGTAACGAATGGAAAAAAGTAATTGCAGAAGACAGGATACTGCTTGGCAACAAAAAAGATAATTTCTGGGAGATGGGCGATACCGGGCCTTGCGGCCCCTGCACCGAAATACACGTGGATTGCCGGACAGATGCAGAAAGAAAGCAGGTGGAAGGAAAAACCCTGGTGAACAACGATCATCCCCAGGTGATCGAGATCTGGAATAATGTGTTCATCCAGTTCAACCGGAAAAAGGACGGAAACCTTGAATCATTACCCAACAAACACGTAGATACGGGAATGGGCTTTGAGCGGTTGACAAGGGTGATCCAGCAAAAGCAAAGCAATTACGACACGGATATTTTTACCGGAACGATTGATGCAATAAGTAAAAAAGTAAATAAAGCATATAAGGCGGGAGATGATAAGGAAAGTATTGCCTTCCGGGTACTGGCAGATCATATCCGTGCTATTTCTTTTACCATTGCCGATGGCCAGCTTCCATCCAATACAGGAGCTGGTTATGTCATTCGCCGTATTTTAAGAAGAGCTGTCCGCTACTACTACTCTTATCTCGGTTACAAGCAACCATTATTGCATCAGCTATTACCCGTTCTGGCAAAGCAGTTTGAAACCATTTTCCCGGAGCTGAATAAGCAGCTGGATTTTGTAAGTAAGGTGGTGAAGGAAGAGGAGGATGCGTTTTTGAAAACGGTAGACAAGGGGCTGACAATGCTTAATGAAGCATCAAAAGATATTTCAGGAGAAGAGGCATTCAGGCTCTATGATACGTTTGGATTCCCATTAGATCTGACAAAACTCGTTGCAGCCGAAAAGGGTTTGACTGTGGATGAGAAAGGCTTTGAATCCGAAATGCAAAAACAAAAAGACCGAAGCCGCTCTGCTGCTGTTTTAGATACAGAAGACTGGATCACTGTCCTGAGCGAAGTCGAAGGAAATATGGCCGATAGTGTTGAGCGTAATCGAAACACAGGCTTTGTTGGTTATGATTCATTAGAAACAAAATGTAGAGTCGTTAAATACCGTAAAGTTTCCGGTAAGGGAAAACGCTTTACCAGGTGGTACTGGATACTACTCCTTTCTATGCCGAAAGCGGCGGTCAGGTTGGAGACAGCGGCTCCCTCTCCTTTGGAGAGGGCCGGGGTGAGGTTAAAATTACAGATACCAAAAAAGAAAACGACCTCATCATTCATTTTGCAGAAAGCATTGCAGCTGATATGAGTGGAGAAGTAATTGCAAAAGTGGATGCAGCAAGAAGAAAGCATATCACAATTCATCACAGTGTAACGCATTTAATGCATGCGGCCCTGCGCAATGTACTGGGCACCCACGTAGCGCAAAAAGGAAGCCTGGTGAATGAAGAACACCTGCGTTTCGACTTCAGTCATTTTGCGAAGATGACCGATACAGAAATTGCTGCCGTGGAAAAATTAGTGAATGAAAAGATCAGGGAGAATATCCCGGTTGTGATAAAGTCGATGCCCAAGGAGGAAGCCATCAAACTGGGTGCCATGGCCTTGTTCGGCGAGAAATATGGCGACGTGGTTCGGGTGGTTATCATGGACCCTGCCTACTCCATTGAATTATGTGGCGGCACTCATGTGGGAAGTACCGGCGAACTGGGGTTGTTCAAAATAAAAAGCGAGGGTGCTGTGGCAGCCGGTGTGCGGCGCATTGAAGCTGTTTGCGGTGCTGCAGCAGAAGAATACATCAATAACACATTTGTGGAGATCGGTGCCATTCGTGGCTTATTAAAAAATCCGGCCGATCTCAACAAGTCCGTAGAAAATTTACTGGCCGAAAATGCTTCCCAGCAAAAAAGAATTGAAAGCCTGGAAGCAAGACAACTGGTAGGCATACGCAATGAACTGATGCGGAAAGACGAGATCATCAATAACGTAACCTTCATCGGCGATATCATAGAAGTACCCAATGCCGATGCACTCAAAAAACTCTGCTTCGATCTGAAGCATCACCTGCACGATCATGTGGCGGTGTTGTGCAGTAATATCGATGGCAAGGCCCATGTTGCCATCAGTATTTCCGATACGGTAGTGGTTGCAAAAAATTTAGACGCCGGAAAGATCATCAAAGAACATGTGGCGGTTTTAATTAAAGGTGGCGGAGGCGGACAAAAGAACCTGGCAACTGCGGGTGGACAAGAGGTGAGTAAGCTTAAAGAGGTTATTGAGAAGGTAAAGTCATTATTGGGCTAGGAGAACAAGGAGCAGCTTGCACTATTTGATCTTTTTTGCTCCTTTGTCCTTTTAGCCGTGTTTATATTACTCATGAACATCGTTTTCCAAACTCCCCGCCTTACCCTTCGTCAATTAACCGAAGCGGATGCCCCATTGATATTTGCCCTTAACAGCGACCCCGTTGTATTGAAATACCTGCATGAACCTTTGCTGGAAAACGAAGAGCATGCAGCACAGATCATCCGGGATATTATCCTGCCGCAGTACCAACATAAGCTGGGTCGCTGGGCCATCCATCTGAAAGAAAACAATGAGTTCATCGGCTGGTGCGGTTTAAAATACCGGCCCGAGCTGGACGAGATAGACCTCGGCTACCGGCTTATACAAAAAGCCTGGGGTAAAGGGTATGCAACAGAGGCAGCACAATATTCATTAGCACACGGATTCAATATCCTTAACCTGAAGATGATCACCGGCCGGGCCCATATTGAAAACATCGCCTCCATTAAAGTACTCGAAAAGATAGGGATGGATTTCATCGGCGAGGGGATTGTGGATGATTGCCCGGTAAGAACGTATACCAAAGCAAAGCCCAACGCATAACGGGCAACAAAATATGATCTGTCTCCCTTTCGGTGCTTCTGTGTTACCAGTGGCAAAATCTCAAAATATTGTTAAAGGGAAAAAATTATCTGCGAAATATTTCGTAAATCAAAAATCTTCTCTAAATTTGACCTACTAAACACTTCGTACATAAAAAAGAACAGCATGAAAAAGTTACTATTAATTGCAGCAGTACTGGGTCTTACCTCATTGAGCCTGGCCGTTACTGCACAGGACGACAAAGGCGATAAGGGGGATAAAGGTTTCAAAGACAGCCAGGAGATCATCATCCGTAAAAAAGGCGGAAAAGACACCAAGATCGTTATTGAAACAAAGGGTGATAAAATAACCATCAATGGTAAACCTCTTTCTGAATACAAAGATGATGAGATCACGATCAACAGGAGAAATATCATTGTACGGGATGGCAAGGGAAACAAACGTTACCAGTTATCACCGGAAGCTTTTGACGGATTCAGCGGATTCTGGAGCGATGACAATGCAGAAACCCGTGCTTTCCTGGGTGTAACCACAGAACGTGCCGATGATGGTGCAAGGATCACACAGATAACCAAAGAAAGTGCTGCTGAGAAAGCCGGACTTAAAGTAGGTGACGTAATTACCAAAGTGGGTGATAAAAAAATTGATGACTCCGGTACACTGTACGATGCCATATCGGGCCAGAAACCAAAAGATGAAGTGAAAGTGTATTATAAAAGAGACGGAAAAGAAAATTCAGTGAAAGCCGTTTTAGGAGAAACCAAATCAGGCGCCATGGCCTATTCCTTCAGCGGACCGGATGGAATAGCAAGAAGTTATACGATTCCCCGCGTTCCGAGAGTAGATGTATGGGATGATAAGAATTTCGGTGAAACATTTCCAAAAGTGTATACACCGGGAATGGCTGATGGATATAACTTCAGTTACGGATTTCCGCGCCAGCAAAAACTTGGGTTAAAGATACAGGATACTGAAGATGGCAAAGGCGTTAAAGTGCTGGATGTTGAAAAAGATTCACCAGCAGAAAAAGCAGGTTTGCAAAAAGACGATATTCTTACCGAGATCGGTGGTGAAAAAGTTTCTAACACCGATGAGGCAAGAGACCAGTTGCATGAAAATGCCGACAAAGCTTCTTACAATATCAAGGCAACACGTAACGGAAATACCATGAGTTTTGATATTAAGATCCCTAAGAAACTAAAGACAGCGAATTTATAAGCCGTGAATAAGCATGAAGCACAGCCCCGGTCATCAAGACCGGGGTTATTTTTTATACCCCTGTTTAACAATCCTTTTCAGTAACTACAAAACAGCTCTGCCCCCTATTCCTTACCTTTGCCGCCGTGAAAACAGACGACAAATACGAAGTGGTGATTGGCCTGGAAGTGCACACTCAACTGCTTACCCAAAGCAAATTATTTTGTGGCGACAGTGCCGCTTTCAGCATCGATCCAAATACACATATCAGTCCCATAACGCTGGCTCACCCGGGTACCTTACCCCGCATGAACAGCAAAGCCATTGAATATGCCGTTAAACTGGGACTGGCTTTATACTGCGATATTGAGCAGCATAATTATTTTGCCCGTAAGAATTATTTTTATCCCGATCTGCCGAAAGGATACCAGGTATCGCAACATACCACTCCCATCTGCAAAGCCGGATTTGTGAAAGTAACTGTTGGCGAAACCGAACGAAATATCCGCCTCAACCGTATACATATAGAAGAAGACGCCGGAAAGAGCCTGCATGATGTGGATGAGAATTATACATCCATCGACCTGAACCGTGCCGGCGTACCCTTGCTTGAGATTGTGAGTGAGCCGGACATTCACAGCAGCGACGAGGCCTTTGCCTACATCACTGAATTGCGTAAACTGGTTACCTGGCTGGGCATATGCGACGGCAATATGGAAGAAGGAAGTATGCGATGCGATGCCAACATCTCTATCCGCTTAAAAGGAGAACCAAAGCTGGGCACCCGGGTAGAAATAAAGAATCTCAACAGCATCCGCAATGTAAAAAGAGCCATCGATGTGGAAGTGCAGCGGCTGATCAACATCACCGAACGGGGAGAAAAGATTGTACAGGAAACAAGAAGTTATGACGCAGACAACAACCTCACTTTTTCTTTACGAACAAAAGAAGATGCGGATGACTATCGTTATTTCCCGGAACCCGACCTGACCCCTTTTAAAATAACCGATGAATACCTTACGGAAATAAAGAACAGCTTACCGGTTTTACCCGCCGCACTGAAAAAACAATACACCGAAAAACTTCAATTGCCGGAATACGATGCTTCGGTTATTTGTGAGGATAAGGAACTGGCCGGATACTTTGAAGAAGTGATAAGCCATTGCAAGAACTACAAAGCGGTGGCCAACTGGTTGCTGGGTCCCGTTAAGAGTCATTTGAACGACAGCAACGCTGGTTATGGATCCTTTTCTTTGTCCCCGGCAAAGCTGGCGGAGCTGATACAGATGGTGGATGATGGAAAACTCAGTTTTGGAATGGCGGCATCAAAACTTTTTCCTGCACTCATTGATCAGCCGGAGAATGGGCCCGCAGCATTAGCGACAGAGTTGAACCTGGTAATGGAAAGCGACAGCAACTCTATTGAAAATTGGGTGATGGAAGCCATTGCAAAAATGCCTGCTAAGGTAGCAGAATATAAAAAAGGTAAAAAAGGGCTGATCGGTTTGTTTGCAGGGGAGGTTAAAAAACTCAGCAAGGGAAAGGCCGACATGCAGATCGTGAATGAACTACTCAATAAAAAATTAAATGCCTGATAAATGAAGAAATTATTAACCGTTTTAACCTTAAGTGCTCTACTATATTCCTGCAGCAATGATACCGGCAAAGGAAAATTCACCCTCAACGGTGAATTAAAAGGAGCAACCAACCAGAAGGTTTTCCTGGAAGAATTATTCTTTAGCAATAAACCGCCTGAAGTGCTGGACACGGCTGTAATAACAAACGGAAAATTCACCCTGGAAGCCATTGCAAAGGAAGAAGGGCTGTACAGGCTACGGGTGGAGAACAGCGAAAATGCTTACCTGTTCATCAACGATAGAGAGAATATCCGCTTCAACGGGGATCTTACTAACAATACCCTTTCCGGCCATTCGTTCAGCGGATCAGCAAATAGTTCATTGAAGAACAGTATGCAGCATGCAGACAGTATAGGCAAACTGCTTTCGTCAAAAGGCCAGTTGCTCAATACGCTTGTAAAATCAGGCGCTGCTGCAAATGACAGTATTGTTATAGCATTGAATAATGAGTACAATGCGTTTTCAGAAGACTTCACAAAATATTGCTTTGCTTTTGCCGACACGGCCAAAAGCCCGGTAGCTTCTCTATTTGTAATTACCATGGCTCCGGTAGAGATCGGCAAATTTGAACAGCCGCTGGCAAAACTTTTAAGCCGTTTTCCAAAACATAAAGGAATTGAATCAACGGCAGGCTTTATTAAAGGACGTATTGCCCAATCCAATAGCAGGCAACAAGTTCCTCCACCATCAACTGCAAGGCCAGAAACAGGCAGCATAGCACCCGACATTACCATGAATGATGTGAATGATAAACCCTTTTCCTTAAGTCAACTCAAGGGCAAATATGTATTGATTGATTTCTGGGCAAGCTGGTGCGGCCCCTGCCGGGATGAGAATCCGAATATTGTAGCTGCGTACAACCAGTTCAGGGATAAAAATTTTACCATACTGGGTGTATCGCTTGATAAAAACAAGACCGCCTGGTTAGAAGCCATCAAAGAAGATAACCTGGCCTGGCAGCAGATCAGCGATCTTAAATACTGGAGCAGCGCTGCTGTACCTCTTTATGGTTTGGATGTGATACCTTATAATGTACTCATCAATCCGCAGGGAAAAATAATTGCAACCAATTTAAGAGGCAGTTCTTTACAGGATAAACTGGCCGAAGTATTAAAATAAAAAAGGGGTTGTCCTGATAAGAACAACCCCTTCACTATTTTGTCAATTATTAGTTTTGAACAGCCAGGGAATTATACAATAATTCTGTAGCAGGTATTGGCCAAACATAATTCTGAGCGGTTGGCGGCACTTGCGATAATGTGCCTTTTGCAGGAAATGGCAAGCCCAGTCTTTGCAGATCAATGGAACGATGCCCCTCACCTAACAACTCAATATTCCTTTCATTCAATATCAGGTTTATCAATTCTGCCTGGGTTGCAGGAGTAAAGGTAGTAGTAGCATCGCTTCTCTGGCGAACGGCATTTAATAAAGCAACCGCCCTGGCATCAACTCCGGCATTTTGTCTTGCTAAAGCCTCTGCAAGGTTTAACAGTACTTCACTATAGCGTATGATAGCAACCGAGTTATTCAGGTCATCATTATACTTTTGATAACGCTGGGTTGCGGTAACCAGCGTCTTCCTGGTATCAGCAGCTTTCCAGTTAGGATCAGCCAGGATTCCCGATGGGTTTAACCCGAATTCCGAGTTATGATAGGATGCCAAACCATTTTGTGTTCCGGGAGAATTTGTATTATTCATTGGTAAACTAAAGATAGATTCCAATGCCGTATAGGGTGCCCTGAACACGTTTGTAAAATTACTGTTCAATGTATGCAACACGCCGCTTGATGCTGCAAAAGGAGCGCCGGCACTTACAATTTTATTTGCTTCAGTAATAACAGAGGCATAATTACCCATATGCAGGTAAACCCTGGTTTTGAAGGCAATGGCCGCATTTTTGTGTGCCCTTACAACATTACTGTCGCCACTTGTATATTTTAATGGAAGGTTATTTTCTGCAAAAGTCAGATCCGCCAGCATTTGATTGAACACTTCTGCCTGGGTAGCCCTTACCAAAGATTCTCCACCGCTTCCGGTGCTTGCAATCAGCCTTAAAGGAATGCCTAAAGAAGCGCCGGCATCGGCATTGTACGGTCTCTTACCATACAATGTTGTTAGGTAAAAATAATTAACGGCCCTGCAAAATCTAGCCTCACCTCTGTAGTTATTGGCAAGTGCTGCAGATACAACGGCAGGATTGGCATCAATTCCGGCCAATACCACGTTTGCCCTGTTTATAGCGGCATAGCCTGCGCCCCACATACCTTCTACCTGGTTGTCTGATGATACAACAGAATAGTTCCACACGCCCAATGCAGTAACACCATTACCTGTTATGTTCAGCCAGTTTTCTCCACGCACATCGTTATAAACGATTCCCCGTCCACCCAGGAAGTTCCCGTTTTTCATGGCGCTGTATAAACCATTGACCTGTTGCGCCATTCTATCCGGCGTAGCAAAAGCCACGGCATCAGATAAGTTTGTTTGAGGAACCGGGCTCAGGTCTTCCTTTTTGCAACCCGCTGCCAATACTAAAACCAAAGCGCCGGCAATTGTTATTTTATTTATATTATTTATGCTCATATACTTTGTTTTAATTTAATTAGAATGAAACATTTAACCCTACTGTTATTGTCCTTGACTGGCCGATGGTATTACGGTCTACACCCGGTGTAAGCGCCGTGTTTCCATTTACAGATATTTCCGGATCACTTCCTGGATAATTTGTTATCGTAAATGGATTCGTCATTTGTGCATAGAACCTCAGGCTGGAAATTTTCATAAACTCAAGGGCTTTGGGTGAGAAAGAATAACCGAGGGCAATATTCCTGATCTTCACAAAATTTCCGTTAAAGATGTTGGCATCAATAGGGAAGGCCGATCCGTTTGAAATATTATCGTTGTAAACCACTTTAGGAATATCCGTAACATCCCCGGGTTTCTGCCATCTTCTTAACACATCAACTGAGCTATTCCAGAAACGCTGGTCTAATAATCCGGCCCGGCTGCCAAAATACACTTTGTTGCCAAAGTTATAAATGGCATCTACCGCCAGGTCAAAGCCTTTATAAGCCACGTTGGTTCCAAATCCACCATATACTTTTGGCAAGGCGTTACCGGCCAGGTATCCGTCTTTTGTTATGTCAATGGCAGGCGCTACTGATCCGTCGGCAAACGTATACCGGTTTGCTGCAGCAAAATCGAAATAAACATTCTGACCGGCTGCATTTACAAATATCCTTCTTCCGGTTGCTGGGTCAACACCGTTTGTTCGTACGGCAAAGAACTGCCCGATAGAATATCCAACTTCCGTTCTGTTCGTATTCTCTAATTGTGTAGTTCCTGTAAGTTGTGTTACACCCGGAGCCAGTTTGGTTACTTTATTCTCCAGGGTAGAAGCATTCACATAAAAGTTCCAGTTGAGATCTGTTTTCCTGATAATGGCAAAATTTAAATTGATCTCAATCCCTTTATTATACATATCGGCAACATTTGCCTCAATACTGTTTCCAGGAATTCCCATACTTGGGGGTGTTGGTACCGGTATGATCAATTTGCTCAGGTCTGTTTTGTAATAAGAAAAATCACCGGTTATTCTGTCATTAAATAAACCAAAGTCAAACCCGATGTCCATCTTCTTACTGGTTTCCCAGGTCAGGTTAGCATTCCCTGCCTGTGAAAAGAATAAGGTTGGATACCCGTTTCCATAAAGGCCGGAGTTGAAAAATGAGAGCGAAGCAAAATTACTTACGGCAGAAATATTACCCACGGTACCATAACTTCCCCGGATCTTGAAATTATTAACCACATTCGCAATTTTACCTTTGAAGAAGGCTTCCTGGCTCAGGTTCCATCCAAAACCAACACCGCCAAAATTTCCCCATTTCTTACCTTCTCCAAATGCAGAGTATCCATCTCTTCTTATATTTCCCGATACATAGTACCGGCTTTTGAAGTTATAGGTTAGCCTTCCAAAGAATGACAATAAATAATTCTCAGTAATCAAATTGTTAACGGGGTTATCGTTTACAGAGAACCCGCCCTGGAATTCATTATAAAAGTTTTCAGTCAATCCGGAACGTGAAGCTCCCCACCTGTCAGTTTTGCTCGAATTCTGCTCCGACCCGATCAATACACCAATATTGTGATTTTTGATAGACTTATCGTATGTCAATGTATTCTGTACGTTTACAATATTCCTTTTAGCTACGGTGTTAAATGCTCTTCCGTCATCAGCAAGACTGGTTGTTTGTATTCCATCTCCATGCAATGCATTTTGAAAAGACCTGTCCTCGGTTGTTAAATAATTAACGCTGTATTGCACCCGGTACATTAGACCTTTTACTAACCTTACTTCAGCATTGATATCGCTCAATATCTGGTCGCTTATAGATAAAAAGGTATTCAAATCCCTAACCATTGCAGGATTGGTGAAGCCCGATCTGTCGTAATTTTTTCCCCTTCCTATCTGGTTGAATGTATTACGCAATGTCTGGTTATTCTGTCCGGTATAAACAATATTCGGGTTCCCTATATAATTATAACTTCCATCTGCCAGGTAAGGAGATATATTCGGAGCGGTTACAAATGCAAGACGTGCAGCCCCGGATGTATTAAACGGTGATCCCGGTAAAGATCCCGAGTTTGGTGAAGAAGTAGTCCCTCTGCTGTAATTAAAATTACCGCCGATCTTCAACCAGTTATTCACCTTCTGATCCAGGTTCATCCGTATCTGCTTACGGTCGAACGTATTGGTCTGCAAAACCCCATCCTGTTTCGAATAGTTGGCGCTGAAATAATACCTTGTTCCCTGGTTGGCGCCACTTACGCTGATATTATGACTGTGTTGAAAGCCTTTCTGATAAACATAATCCGCCCATCTTGTGTCTACGGTCTGCCCATTAATATTATCCATAAAGAAGATGGGTTGCCCCGCTGCGGGAGATGTTAAACCCAATCCCGGAACCAAGCCACTGGCAGGTATCTGGTAATTGGCATTTTTTACGGCTTCGTTTTTTATGTTTACATAATCCTGGGCTCTTAATACATCAAAAATATTAAAGGCTTCTGTCCAGCCTACCCAGCCGTCGTACACTACTTTGGCTTTTCCCTGTTTACCCTTTTTTGTGGTAACCAGCATTACACCATTTGCCGCACGGCTTCCGTAAATAGCGGCTGCGGCGGCATCTTTTAATATGCTGATATCTTCAATATCAGATGGATTAATTCCCGATAATGGGTTACTGGCTGATTGTGTTGTTGAAACATCTCCTGTAAATGCAGGAACGCCATCGATGATCACCAGTGGAAAAGAACTTCCGCTGATTGAATTAACACCTCTAATCCGTATTACGGGCGGGTTGTTTAAAACACCGTTGGGGATCACCACACTCACTCCTGCCGTTTTACCAGCCAGTAACTGGTCAAAACTCTGGGCGGGTAAATTCCGCAAGCTATTGCCGCTTATTGTTCCAACAGCAGCCGTTACATCCTTTCTTCGTTGCGTACCATATCCAACAACCACGACCTCTTCCAGTTTTGAATCTTTGGCCCGCAGACTGGCATTCACCACCGTTTGGTTGCCAATTGACCGGGTAAGTGACTCAAAGTTTACATTGGAAAAGATCAGGCTTTTTACAGCAGCGGGGATTGATATGCTGTAGTTCCCGCTTTTGTCTGTTTGTGTTCCTTGTTTTCCATCAGAACTGGTAACGGTAACTCCTTCTACCGGAGTTCCTTTTTCATCAGTGACTTTACCACTGATGGTACGGTTCTGGGCGGCTGTACTTTGCATAATAACAAATACAGCTGATAAGATTAAGATCAGTTTTCTCATTTGCTTAATAGTTTATGACGACAAATATATACCAGAATCCCGGTAATTATCAAATACAAAGACAAGTTTGTTCGGTTTTTAGCTGCTTTTCTACTCTCTCAAAATCAGGCTGAACGACGCTTTGCAGACGGCTTTGGAGCAAGTACCAATAAAAGAACCGGTAACAAAATAAGATTGGTAAGCGTGGCAATTAATAAGGTGCCTGATGTAAGCCAACCCAATGCTTTTGTTCCCCCAAAACTGCTGCCGCAAAAAATAACAAACCCGGCGATCAGAACCAGGGCCGTGTATACAATACTCAGCCCCGTGTGCCGGATGGTAACGCTAACCGTTTCAGAAATATTGTTGTTATATACAGGCAATTCCTGTTTGTAATTTACCAGGAAGCGGATGGTAATATCAATGGCAATTCCCAATGCCACACTAAAAACAAGCACTGTAGAGGGTTTTAACGGAACACCAGCCCAGCCCATGATACCGGCTGTTATTACCAGGGGAATGAGGTTGGGAATGAGCGAACAGAGCAGGATACGTACCGAACGGAACAGGTAAAGCATGCACAAAGCGATCAGCAGGAAGGCCCAGAAGATACTTTCTTTAAGGCCATTCACTATAAACCGGCTGCCTTCCAAAAAAGTGATGCTGGTACCGGTCAATTGTACGTTATAGGTACTGCTGTCGAACAACTGGCTGGCCCTTTGTTCAATTCCGTTCAACAATATGGGAAGTTTCTCTGTACCTACATCCGCCATACTAACACTGATCCGGGTGCTTTGACGTGCCGTATCAATAAAACTGCTGATCATTTTAGCCAGGCTGTTCTTATTATTACTGTCGCCTTTTGCAGGCCGCAGGTATTCTCCTACAAAAGCCCCATCAAAACTGTTTGGCAACAGGTAATTGGCAGAGTCGCCTTCAAAGAAAGCCTGCTTGGCAAATTTTAATCCTTCGGCAACACTCAGTGGCCGGTTCATTTCTTCCTTTGAAGCGATATACATTGCCAAAGAATCCACTTTTTCAAATACGGCCAGCGCCTTCATACCTGCAAGCCCATACCGCTTTTTTGTATCAACCACAATCTCCAGCGGCATCACGCCATGAAAGTTCTTTTCAAAAAATTTCAGGTCGGTATATATCTTATCAGTTTTCGGCAGATCGTCGACAATGAAAGAAACACTCTTCAACTTAAAAATGCCAACCACTGAAAAAACCAGGCTGGCAAGCGTAACAGCATACACCCTTTTTTTGTGGTGGATCACCCATTGCTCAACCCGTACCAGGAAATTGGTTATCCACCGGTTGTTCAGGTATTTTGTTTGTGAAGCATTGGGCGCCGGCAAATAACTCAGCACGGCAGGCAGTAAAATAAAAGAGATAATAAAAATGACCATGATGCTGATACCTGCCACCACGCCAAACTCTTTTAGTATGGCGCTTTTGGTAAGGGCAAAAACGGCAAAGCCTATGGCCGCTGTAAGATTACAGAACAGCGTAACTACTCCCATCTTGCTCACCATATCTACCAATGCTTTTCGTTTGTCACCGTCCTGTAAATAAGAAGTATGATATTTATTGATGAAGTAGATGCAGTTAGGTACGCCGATCACCACCACCAGGCAGGGTATCAATGCAGTCAACAGCGTGATCTTGTATCCGCACAGTTGCAGAATACCCAATGCCCATACCACGCCAAAGATGACCACCAGCAACGAAAGCAGTGTAGTACTGATGGACCGGAAGAATAATAAAAGAATGAGTGCACTTAACAGCAGAGATCCGAACAAAAAGTATTTCATTTCATCCTGTATCCGGTCGGCCACTACCGTTCTTATCAATGGCAGTCCGCTGAGGTGTACCTCCATATTTGTTTTCTTTTCAAATTCTTTTACTACAGCAGCTATATCCGCCACCACCCGGGTACGTCCTTTTGAATTCAATATGTCTTTATTGATTCTGACAGCAGCCAGGTATGCATGTGCCTGCGGGTTGTAGAGCAGGTTGCGGTAAAAAGGATAGTTATAAAAAACCTTCACGGCGCTGTCTAACGATTGTTGGTCGTTGACAGCCTCTGGGAAAAATTTTTCGGCGATCAGTTTTTCCGTCAGTGAATCTTTGCGCAGCAGCACGGCCGACGAAACACTCAATACATCTTCTACATGCTCAATTTTTTTCAGTTGCTGATGAAGTTCCCGGTAAGCATTAAAAATTTTTAATTCAAACAGGCTCTTTGTCTGAACACCCGCAACCAGCAGATTTCCATCATCTCCGAATTTTTCTTTGAACGCTACATAGTCCCTATATTTCGGATTGTCGGTTGGTATTGCTTTAGAGAATTCGTAACTCAGTTTTACCTGGCTGGCATAGTAGCCCATCAAGGCGGTTACAGCCAGCAAAAGCACCAGCAATATCATCCGGAACTTAAGTACAAACTCTCCCAAACGCTTCCACATATTTTTTATATTTACCTTTTTAGAATTCAGCTTTTGCAAAGAACGTTAATTTGAATTGTTCTGCATGAAGGAAGCCGCAGATTGTTTGATAATTTTGAAACGCACAAATTATTTCCCCTTGGGGAATGGGCATGACACACAAAACAAAGGGTATTGTATTACGCAGCATCAAGTATGGCGAAACCAGCCTGGTGGTTACTCTATTCACCGAACTATTTGGGGTGCAGACCTACATGGTGAACGGGGTACGAACATCAAAGAAGTCGTCTTCCAAAGCAAATCACTTTCAACCAACCTCCGTTCTTGACCTGGTGGTTTACCACAGCGACAACAAATCCATGCAGCGGATAAAAGAATTTTCCTGGTCGGCACTGTATGAACATCTTTTGACCGATGTGGTCAAGAACAGCATTGCTGCTTATATGGCAGAGCTGGTGTATAAATGTTTAAAACAACCCGAAGCCAATGCCGACCTTTTTAATTTTTGCGAAGAATCGTTTTTCCAGTTAGACAAAGCAAACAAGACCATCGCGGCTAACTTTGCCCTCTTCTTTACCCTGCACCTGGCCCATTTCTTCGGCTTCCGGATGACGGATAATTTTAATTCAACGAATATTTTTCTTGACCTGCAGGAAGGACGTTTTATCCCTCATCAACCAGATCACCCGCATTTTATAGAAGGCAAATACGCAGAACTTACCGCACAACTGCTGAAAGTAATGCAACCGGCAGAACTGGAAGAGTTCAGGCTGAACCAGGAAATAAGAAGAGCGCTGCTGCTTAAATATCTGGAATACTATGCACTGCACATCCCCGATTTCGGGCAAATGAAAACGCTGATGGTGCTGCACGAGGTTTTATAAGGGCCTGAAGGCTGCAAGCCGTCCGGACCGTTATAAAAATCTTTTCGCAATAGTTTTTTCATTCAGCATAAGATCATCTGCCCCTTCAATTAAAACAATCCCCGGTTGTTTTCCTTTTTCAAAACTGCCGAGCACCCTATCCATTTGCAGGGCCCTGGCGCCATTAATGGTGGCCCATTTCAATAATGTGGTAAGCGCAAGACCAGGAAAGTTTTCCTGCAGTGTTTTTATTTCTTCCAATATATTCAGTTGGCCGTTGGAAGCAAGGCTGTCTGTACCTAAAACAATATCAACACCCTGCTGCAACAGCATATTTATATCAGGCAACAGGTTGCTGATGTATAGATTTGCGTTTGGACAAAGGCAGAAAAAAGTTTGAGGTTTGGGGTTTGAAGTTTGAAGTTTTATAAACGCCATGTCTTCTTCTGACGTACAGACATTATGCACCAGGATGAGCGATTGATCTTTGTTGAAATAAGGAAGAAATGTTTGCAAACTGCTTTTACCCGAGGGGTTGAAAAAAGAAATATCAATGCCCATGGTTGCATACATCCGCAGCAGGTCGCCACTGCCTTTTTCAAACAACTCATTTTCTTCGGCAACTTCCTGGTTGTGGATAGTCAACAGGTTATTGCCGGGGAATGCATCGATCAGGCAGAACATTTCAGGCGATACGGAGTAAGGTGCATGCGGAGCAATGGAATTGGCTGGCAGTATGGCTGAATAAGCATTGTAAAGATCAACCGCCCTGTTAAATCTTGTTTCGGCAACAGCGGGGGGGAAGCCACTGGCTTCAATAAAATTGTGATAGCGAAGCCTGTTTTTTGTTTTCTGAGGAATAGTGAGTGTATTATTACAAATATCCCCTACGGCTACAATTCCGCCCTGCAGCATTTCGGTTTCTGCCTTTTCAACAGCCGATAGTATCTCGGGCTCTTCATAATGCCGTTCATTTACCACTTTCAGCACAAAATCTGCCAAACCGGTATGCTTGGGTATATGTCCCTTCATGTGCGATAACTCCAGGTGACAATGACAGTTGATGAACCCGGGGCTTAGCAGTCCGTTCAGTTTCTCCACACCATCACCAGCCTCTCTTTCTTCAACAATATCAATAACCACCCCTTGTACATCGGTTATTAAAACATGTTGCCGCAGCAACCCGTACCCGGTAAAAATATGATCCGCTGAAAATTTTCTGTACAAAACGATTGATTGATATATTGTAAATTTGCGGCCTGCCTGTAAAAAGCAGTCGGAATTGAACAAAGTTATGATGTTTGACTTTGTGTTAAGACTGGGTATTAATTAACAAAACACAATAAATTCCCCTTTAGGGGATAGGGTATGTTAGATAAACTGGATGCCATAAAAGGAAGGTTCGATAACCTGGGGGTTGCACTCACCAATCCCGAGATCGTGAGCGATAATAAAAAATTTGCTGCTACCAGCAAAGAATACCGCAGCCTGGAAAAGATCGTGAATGCCCGGAACGAATACGTGAAACTGCTGGATGATATTGAGTTCAACAAAGAGGTGCTCGGCGGCGATGATGAAGAGATGAGAAGCCTGGCCAAAATGGAATTGCCCGCATTAGAAGAAAAAAAAGAGATCCTGGAAAAGCAATTGCGCAACATGCTTATTCCAAAAGATCCTTACGATGAAAAAAATGCCATCCTGGAGATACGTGCCGGCACCGGTGGCGATGAAGCTTCTTTATTTGCCGGCGACCTGCTGAGGATGTATTTAAAGTATTGCGAAAAGCGTGGCTGGAAAACAGCCTTACTCAGCGAAAGCGAAGGAACTGTTGGCGGTTACAAAGAAGTGCAGGTAGAAGTAGTGGGCGATGATGTGTACGGAATACTGAAATTTGAAAGCGGCGTTCACCGGGTGCAACGGGTGCCGGATACAGAAGCCAGCGGACGAGTTCACACCAGCGCTGCCACCGTAGCAGTTATGCCCGAAGCAGAAGAAATAGATTTTGAACTGAAAGAAAGCGATGTGAAAATGGAAACCGCCCGAAGCGGTGGCGCCGGTGGCCAGAATGTAAACAAAGTAGAGACCAAGGTCTTTTTAACGCATAAACCAACAGGCATTGTAGTCGTGTGCCAGACAGAGCGGAGCCAACTTGGTAACCGGGAGAAGGCAATGGACATGCTGAGAACCAAGCTGTATGACGAAGAAGTAAGAAAAGCGGAAGAAGCGATATCGCACAAAAGAAAAAGCCTGGTAAGCACCGGTGACCGAAGCGCCAAAATAAGAACCTACAATTTCCCTCAAGGCCGGGTAACCGATCACCGGATCGGGTTAACCGTATACAATCTTGATGCTGTTTTAAACGGCGACCTGCAGGAATTTTTAGATGCTTTACAGTTTGCGGAGAATGCAGAAAAGCTTACAATGCAGAATTAATATTCCCTTGTAAGAAACGGCTCCGGCTGTGGCTGCTATCTTCACCAACCCACACAATTTAGTTTTCAATACATTTACCTTCTAAAAAATAAAACGTATGCTTGAAGAATTATTCAACCTGGTAAAAGGTTCTGCGGGAGATGCTGTGATCAACAATCCCCAGGTACCCAATGAATACAATAATGAAGTGGTGGCAGAAGCTACCAACACCGTTGCTTCCGGACTACGGAATATGGTAGCGGGTGGCGGACTGGAGAATATCTTATCCTTATTCAACAGCGGCGGCGGGCAGCAGGCAAACAGCAATAGCCTGATGAACAACCCTATTGTAAATATGATGGTCGGGCATTTTTCCGGTAAGCTGATGAATAAATATAACCTGGGCGGCCAGGAAGCAAGCAATGTTGCCGGCAGTCTGATACCGGATGTGATCAGTAACCTGATCAATAAAACGAATGACCCAAACAACAGTACTTTCTCTATTGAAAACCTGTTGAATTCCATTACCGGCGGACAAAGCCAGCGGGTGGTTCAGGAACAGCAAAGCAGTGGAAACAATGGATTTAATTTCCAGGACCTCATTGGGCAGTTCACCGGTGGCCAGCAAGGCGGTGGCGGATTAATGGATATTGTATCAAAACTGGCCGGGGGTGCACAGGAACAACAGCAACGAAATGGCGGTGGCGGACTGATGGACCTGATCAAAGGATTCATCAAATAACCCAACCTTTTCTTTTGGAACCCGCAGGCAAGCCCGCGGGTTTTTTTATTGTATTAAACCATGCCTTTTTGGCCGGGTCAGAAGAACAGTATTTAAAGACAAACACATGAAATATCAAAATAACAAAGGCTTTTTCCCGTTATTATATATGGCAGGGCCCTTTTAAGGAATGCTTAACAGAAGCGCTGAAACTTTTGGCACCTGTTTTGCGTCTTTAGTATAGACACTACGAAATTCAAATTTTCTCATAAGCAGTTAGTTTTGGTAACGGCCCCTGTTTCTACGGGGGCTTCTCTTTTTCAATCCCCGGATGACATTGTTTTAAAAGCATCCCGATCCAATACAAAAGCCGGTTTCGCATTAAACCAATAGTATTTTACCTTTGCGCCCAATGGCTACATCAGAATCCGGCAGAAAATCATTTTTTAAACGGCTGCGCAGCAATAGCGAACCCATCTCTGAGGAGATGTCATTTATGGATCACCTGGAGGCTTTGCGCTGGCACCTGATGCGTTCTGTTATTGTATGGCTGGCAGCAGCAATCATTATTTTTGTTTTTATTGACTGGGTTTATGATGAGATCATCCTTGCCCCGGCCAGTGAAAACTTCATTACCTATTCAATGCTTTGTAACTTTGGTCACTGGATAGGTATCGGCGACAGGTTGTGTATGCCCCCGGTAAAGATCGACTTCCAGGTAACGGCTGTGAACGGTACATTTACCTCCGCAATGTCCATTGCCTTTATCGGTGCCGTGATCGTTGCTTTTCCTTACCTTTTTTGGGAATTCTGGCGTTTTGTCAAACCGGCCCTTTCGCCAAAGGAAAAAAAATATGCAAGAGGAAGCATCTTCTGGGTATCCCTTTGTTTTTTTATCGGCGCCGCTTTCGGGTATTACCTGCTTGCCCCCTTCACCTTTAACTTCTTGGCCAGCTTCACACTTGGGAAATCGGGAATGATATTATACAGGCCTTCTATTAATGACTATATCGACAGCCTCACAAACCTGGTATTGGGTTGTGGCATCGCTTTCGAACTGCCCATCCTGGCCTTTGTTCTGGGTAAGATCGGCCTGATCACTTCCGGCTTTTTAAAACGGTACCGGAAATATGCGTTCATCGTTATACTTATAATAGCAGCCATCATAACGCCCTCGCCCGATATTACCAGCCAGATCATAGTGGCTGTTCCGCTCTTAATGCTTTACGAGATCAGCATCATACTGGTTGCCCGCATCGACAGGCAGAAGGCAAAAGAAGAAAAAGAGTGGAGTTGATCGAATTAAAAATGAAGAATTAAAAATTAAAAATTGGGAATTGCCCTAACTTTACGTTGT
Organism: Ferruginibacter sp.; assembly: GCA_035328475.1. Lineage (GTDB taxonomy): Bacteria > Bacteroidota > Bacteroidia > Chitinophagales > Chitinophagaceae > Ferruginibacter. Next base: position 16,771 of record DAOLIP010000013.1, on the reverse strand, counting down.
TCTTCATTCTTCATTCTTAATTTTTAATTGTCCTATGTCCCCGTTCAATTTAAAACTCCCCATCGCCATCGGATGTGATCATGCCGGATTTGATTGCAAGGAAGATCTGATCTCTTTCTTAGAAGGCGAAGGCCTGGCTTTTAAAGATTATGGAACTTATAATAAAGACTCGGTAGACTATCCCGATTTTGCCCACCCTGTTGCATCTGCTGTTGAAAAAGGCGAAGCAGCTTTTGGCATCTTATTATGCGGAAGCGCCAACGGCGTGGCCATAACCGCCAATAAGCACCAGGGCATACGGGCGGCTGTTTGCTGGGGAGAAGAACTGGCCGAACTGGCCCGCAAACACAATGACGCAAACATCATTTGCATACCCGCCCGTTTTGTACGGGATGGCGATGCAGAAAAAATGCTGGACCTTTTCATGAACACCGCTTTTGAAGGAGGCCGCCATGCAAACCGGGTTAACAAGATCGCCTGTTAGGAAGTAGTAAAAGGAATAAATACTCTCAGATAAAAGTACAGAAGGTAAAAAGTATACTGCTATTGGGTTACAACCTTACATACTTTATTTACCCCTCTTTTATATACCCTATTTACTTCCTCCTTTACCCCTGCACCGTTCATAATAATGCTGTATCCCGTTTCCTGCTATTTGATTATTTTGCCATTCATTAAATTTGACAAATGAAAAAAACAGTTCTATCACTCGGCCTGCTGCTTTGCATCAGTGCCGTGTTTGCACAAAATGATCCTGCGGCCAAATACGCCTCTGTAATTACGGGCAGCAGCCTTAATAAGCACCTGAGCATTATTGCCGGTGCCGAAATGGAAGGTCGGGAAACCGGAACCGAAGGTCAGCGAAAGGCCGCCGCTTATATTGAATCGCAGTTCAAGGCAATGGGATTGAATTCCGTTCCGTCACTGAATGGTTACCAGCAATTTTACCCGCTTTACCAGGACAGCCTGCTTACCACAACATTAAACGCTGGTGGAAAAGACGCTGTGTTCGGAACAGACTTCATCGCCCCGCTGAATGCAAATGAAACCGGGAAATTCAAAGGCAAGAAGGTCATCTTCATCGGTTATGGCATTGATGATAAATTGTACAGCGATTATACCAACGTAAATGTAAAAGGAAAAGTGGTGATGTTCTTTTTGGGCGAACCAAAGAAAGACGGCAAGTTCATCATCAGTGGTGGCTCCCGCGGCAGCGAATGGAGTTTTCCCGGCCTGTCAAAAAAACTGGCGCTGGCAGCCTCCAAAGGCGCTGTTGGCGCCCTGGTGATCAATCCTTCGCAGGAAACATTTAACCAGCGCATGGTTGACAACAGTAAAAAAACAGGCGTGTACTTCCCCCGCGGCACAGCTGGTAAAACAATCAACTATGCATTGATCTCCCATGGTTTTGCAAAGTCCATCATTGGCGATGGCTTCTTACTGGATTCGGTGATCGCCACTGCCAAAAGAAGTGAACTGCTGAAGATCAATGGCTATGAAAAGAAGTATAAAACAAATTTCAGCTTCGATAAATACCGCAATACCATCAATGCCAGCAACGTGGTTGGCATCATTGAAGGAACCGATAAAAAAGATGAATACGTTTTTGTTACTGCCCACTACGATCACCTGGGCATGCGCAACGGAAAGATATACTACGGCGCCGATGACGACGGCAGCGGCACCGTGGCCGTTATGATGATGGCCGAAGCATTTATGAAAGCCGCCAATGAAGGCAACCGCCCAAGAAGAACGATGGTGTTTATGGCCGTTAGCGGCGAAGAAAAAGGCCTATGGGGGAGTGAATATTACAGCGATCATCCTTTTTATTCATTGGATAAAACAACCGTTGACCTGAATATAGACATGATCGGAAGGATAGATACCGAACGCAAGACCGCCGACACCATGAACTATGTGTATGTGATCGGTCACGATAAACTAAGCAGCGACCTGCCCGTTATCAACGAAGGGATGAATAATAAATACACCCAGCTGGTGCTGGATTATAAATTCGATGATCCCAACGACCAGAACCGGATATACTTCCGCAGCGATCATTACAATTTCGCCCGCAAGGGAGTACCTGTTCTGTTTTTCTACGACGGCATGCTGAAATCGGATTACCACCAGCCAACCGATACGGTTGAAAAAATAAGCTGGGACCTGTATGAGAAACGTGCCCGCATGATCTTTCATACCGCCTGGGAAATGGCCAACCGAAACGATATGCTGAAGCGGGATACGCCGTTGAATATGGGAACCCGATAAGAATATTGAACACGAAACAAGGAACAAGGAATGCTGACCGGAGTTAAACACTTCGTAATTCAACATTCCTTGTTCCTTGTTCAATATTCACTACTACTTCTTCTCAAACATCTTCGACATGCTTTTAAAAAGCGTGGTTACATTAAAGTACATATACTCCAGGTTGTCGCCCTTCTTTTTCAGTTTCATTTTATCCGTTGGCCCGTCTTTTACCTGCACCAGGGCCTGGCTGCCGTCAAACTCATACCCCAGCAGGAAAATAAGATCGTACTCGTGCTCTACGCTTATCACGTACATGGCGGTGGAATCGGTAGCGCCGTCGCCGGTTGACATGATGGCTTTTGCCACTCCCACCAGTTTTTTATTGTACAGCAGGGCCTGCACAGTATCGCCTTTATCTTCCAGGATATTCACCAGCCGGTAAAGGTTGCGCAGGTTAAACGGGAATTCGTGTAATGCCTTTTTCTCCAGTTCAATTATCTTATCCGTCTCCTTGTTTTTTATGGCCTTCTTCAGGTCTTCATTAACCGAAGGTTTGCCATACGCAGAATAGCTGTCCTGGAAACTGTAGCCATAATAAAGATGGCGGTATTCATCATTGGTCAGCAGGGTATCGTTATTACTGTACCGCTTCATCAATGCCGTATAAAAGAAGGGGGAGTTTTTATCGCCGACCTCTTTTTCAATCTGTTTAAAATCCGGCTTGCCTTCCTGTGCAAACCCGGCATGAAAGAACAATGCAGCTATTACCACCACCGTTGACTTTTTAAGCATGGCAAATTTTTACAGTAAGATACTTTGAATTCGGGATTTACATAAAAGGTTAACAAAAGAATGCTTGCATACTCTGCGTTGTATTTACTTAGCACCTTTGCGGTTTACTTTTTACCGCAGAGTACGCAGAGGTTTGCGCAAAGGCCGCTAAGTATAAATACAAAAGCCGTAAAATTTACGGCTTTGTTATATAAAAGATTTCCGAATCAGCATACTTTGGTTCCCCCTTTAGGGGGCGGAGGGGTTTACCAACCCAGCACCCACGCAAATATCAGCGGCGCTACAATGGTGGCATCACTTTCTACAATGAATTTGGGTGTATGTATATCCAGTTTGCCCCAGGTGATCTTTTCGTTTGGCACAGCGCCTGAGTAAGAACCATACGAAGTGGTTGAGTCGCTGATCTGGCAGAAATAACTCCAGAAGGGAACGTCGTGCCACTCCAGGTCCTGGTACATCATGGGTACCACGCATATCGGGAAATCACCGGCAATACCGCCGCCGATCTGGAAAAAACCAACTCCTTTACCCGATGAATTATTCCGATACCAATCGGCCAGCCAAACCATGTATTCAATACCACTCTTCATGGTGGTTGCTTTCATTTCATTCTTTATAACATAGGAGGCAAAGATGTTTCCCATGGTGCTGTCTTCCCAACCGGGCACCACGATCGGAATATTCTTTTTTACAGCGGCCAGCATCCAGCTGTTCTTTGGATCTATCTCGTAGTATTGTTCCAGTACCCCACTCAATAACATCTTATACATGTACTCGTGCGGAAAATAACGTTCGCCCTTATCATCCGCTTCTTTCCATATCTTATGAATATGTTTCTGCAGTCTACGAAATGCTTCTTCTTCGGGAATGCAGGTATCAGTAACCCGGTTGTAGTGGTTTTCCAGCAGATCCCATTCTTCCTGCGGACTCAGGTCCCGGTAATTGGGAACCCGTTTGTAATGACTGTGCGCTACCAGGTTCATAATATCCTCTTCCAGGTTGGCGCCGGTACAACTGATGATGGCCACTTTATCCTGCCGGATCATTTCGGCAAGGCTAAGGCCCAGTTCGGCCGTACTCATGGCCCCGGCCAGGGTAACCATCATTTTACCACCCTCGTCCAGGTGGGTTACATATCCTTTGGCGGCATCCATTAAAGCCGCTGCATTAAAATGGCGGTAGTGGTGCTCAATGTATTGGGAAACGGGTCCTTTGCTCATTGTCATTTGTTTAGGGGGCGAAGGTAAATTTTTTGGGGGATTTAGCTGAGAGATTTCCGTTCAGTCTGACCAACTCTTATTTAAATACGTATTAATCCCCTTGATAAGTTTGGATTTGAGTAGTACTATTGAAGTATCAAAAAACAGATACACATTTTTTTTGGATATATTGCATTCAATACCTTATAAATGGCTAACGCAGAACAGGTAAAAAGCCTGATTAAAGCACATATTGAAAATGACCAACCTCGTTTTACGACTTTGGCTCTACAGATTGCAGCATACGAAGCCAAGTTGGGGCATACGGAATTTGCTTTTGAAATCCGAGATTTGATTGATAAAAGCAAGGTAAGCAAGATTGTTAAGCTAAAACCTTTTGCTAGCGATTTTGGTGATTTGATTTTAGAGATTGCCCCAACAGAAAGAAAGGCCGAGCTAATTGTATCAGACGAAATAACAGAAAAGATCGATCGCATCTTATTGGAATATAAGCAAAGTCATAAGCTCGACAAATACGGTATGACCAATCGAAAAAGAATTTTATTGGTTGGAGCACCAGGTACAGGAAAAACGATGACTGCATCTGTTATTGCGCAAGAATTAAAACTCCCTTTATATGTCATCCTTATGGACAAGCTGATGACAAAGTTTATGGGTGAGACTGGAAATAAGCTCAGGCAGATATTTGAGCTAATAAAAGAAAAAAAAGGCGTTTACTTTTTCGATGAGTTCGACACTATTGGTGGTGAAAGAGCAAAAGATAATGACGTGGGTGAAATGCGAAGAGTTCTTAATTCATTCCTTCATTTTATTGACAAAGACAACTCAGATAGCTTAATACTAGCTGCCAGTAATAATTTTTCTCTTTTAGATCAAGCTCTTTTCAGAAGATTTGATGATATTATTACTTACAACCTGCCATCTACAAAAGAAATAATAAAACTTCTAACAAATAAACTTTCATCCTTTAAATCTACCTTTAAACTCGAACCTCTTGTGAAAATTGCATTGGGATTAAGCCATGCTGAAATTACTTCTGCTTGTCAAGATGCCATAAAAGACGCAATTCTTCGAAATAAGACAAAAGTTGAGAAAGCGAAACTGATCAAGTTTTTGGATCATAAGAGTGGTGTTTATGCTGGTAAGAAATAATGATGGCTGACAATAATCCTCACATATTTTTAAATAATGTTGCTATTTCTTATGATTTCCAGCCGAGACAAGGTTTTGGCTCGGATAATATTCCTGTTCGAAACAGAACCCAACATAGTGACAAACTATTGCTTGAGTTTACTAATACCGAAAATGCTATCACTGAAATCAGGAATCAAAGAGGCCTGAATGATCTACCAGTAAAAAGTGGATCATATTGGGAATTTTCCAGCAAAGCCGGGTATAGTTTAGTAACAAAAAGCTTAGAAAACCTTCCCAAAAACATACGCCTTTTAAACATTAAATCAGAAGGAGATACTCCCGATAACACAACTATTAAAGCCGTTGTATATGTTCCAGAGGATGAAGAAAAAATGTTTAGAAAAAAAATAACTGACTATAAATTTAAAAACACAAAAGCAGGAAATCCTAAAAATGCCAACCTTGTTAATAGTATAGAAAGGATTAGCCTTGCATCTATCTTGTCATTGTGGACAGACGACCCTTCAAAAATACCTAATCAAAACCAAGAGTGGTGTGAGGTTTGGTTATATACTGGCAAGAATACAGATGAAATAAATGCAGAAGTTCAAAAAAGTTGTGAATTAATAGATATACAACTAAGTAACCAAATATTGGCTTTCCCAGAAAGAATGGTACGGCTCGTTAGAGCAAACCATGCGCAATTGATGGAACTAGTCGAACAGTGTGACTTTATAGCCGAACTAAGGTTGCTTAGAGAAACAGCAAGGTTCTGGCTTACTGAAAATAATGTAGACCAAGTAGCATGGGTGCAAAACCTATTACAAAGAACCTTATTTTCATTTCCTAATGATATTGGTATATGTATTCTAGATACTGGAATAAATAACGCCCATTTGCTTCTTTCTCCTGTTTTACATGATGATGATAAGCATTCAGTCGAACCCACATGGGGTACTAATGATCACCATGGCCATGGTACATTAATGGCAGGTATTTCAGCATATGGAGACTTGCAGCTTTTATTAGAATCGCAGGGAGCGTTCGAAATGAATCACAAATTAAGTTCTGTAAAAATTTTACCCCCTGCAGGGCTAAACGATAGGGAATTGTATGGAGCAATTACTAGTCAAGGAATCAGTCGCTCTGAATTGGCAGCACCTAATAGAAAACAAGTGTATTGCATGGCAGTAACTTCCCAAGAAAAGATATACCGGGGAAGGCCTACTTCTTGGTCATCAGCAATTGATCAGTTAGCCTTTGGTGAAATTGATGGTCAAAAAAGACTGATAATAATTTCTGCAGGAAATGTGAGAGATGATATAGATTATCAAAACTATCCTAATAGTAATATCTCCATTTCTGTAGAAGATCCTGCGCAAGCTTGGAACGCTTTAACTATAGGAGCAATTACCGAAAAAATTATTATTACTGACCCTGCCTACAACGGCCATACCCCTATTGCCAATATCGGCGAGCTTTCACCATATAGCTCAACTTCTACAACATGGGAACATAGAAAATGGCCATTAAAACCTGATATTGTTTTAGAAGGCGGTAATATTTTAAAAACTCCAGATAACGGCATTGTTGGATGTATAGATGACTTCGCCATTTTATCTACTTCTCGTAGGCCTCTAAATAATCAGTTCGATGCTTTTTCAGGCACTAGCGCATCTACAGCTTACACTTCATGGATGTGTGCCAAGATTCTTGCGTCATATCCAAATTCTTGGCCCGAAACTATACGTGGTTTAATTATTCATTCTGCAGAATGGACAGAGGCTATTATCAATCAGTTTTCGATTGACCTTACAAAAAAGCAACACATAGCAACCCTAATGCGCATTTGTGGTTATGGTGTTGCAAACATTGATAAAGCTATCAAGAATACGCAAAGCTCATTTACACTTATTGCCGAAGAAGAAATCAAGCCTTTCTCTATTAATGAAGATGGCAGAGTAATTGCAAAAGATATGCACTTTTTTAAGTTGCCATGGCCTAAAGAAATGCTACTCGGATTGGCTGAAACGAATGTAAAGTTTAAAATCACTCTTTCTTACTTTATTGAACCAGCTCCCGGTGAAATTGGTTGGAAAGATAGGTACCGATATCAATCCTATGGTTTCCGGTTTGAGGTAAACAATCCAACAGAAACTGAGGATGAATTTCTCAAACGAATAAACCTTGCTTTGCGTGATGAAGATGAGGTTATTGAAACAGAAAGCGGATCTGACAGATGGAAGATTGGACCTAATCTGCGGAATTTAGGATCTGTGCATTCGGATATTTGGGAGGCAACAGCAGCAGAACTTTCGACCTGTAATTTCATTGCAGTATATCCAGTAACTGGATGGTGGAAGGATAGAAAACCTTTGGATAGGTGGCAACAAAAAACTCGTTATTCATTAATTATATCACTCGAAACACCAGAGCAAGAAGTGGATATCTATTCACCAATTTATATCCTCGTTTCTACTCCTATAGAAGTACCAATTTAACTAATTCTCAATCTTTTTTTAACCCTAAGACTTGGTCTATATCCCCATACTTGCAACTTATCCCCCCACTGGCGCAAGTGTTCCCACCACGAGAACCTTAATCTATTAACCGAAGTGTCATTGGGATCACCTGGGCCGTTCAATTCTCCCGGACTGAGTCCGGTTAAGCTACCAGGCCAGGCAGGCTAACCCCCAAACCATTCTCCTTCCTCCCGCTGTACTTGCTATTTATTTTTGTGAATATTATATTTGTGAACAAAAATTTGTTCACAATAATTTTGTTCACATGAAAAAACGAAGAGCGCCAAAAGAGATCCCGGTAACGCAACGGGACCTGGCTGCTTACCTGGGCATCTCGGCCAGTATGTTCCATATGGCGGAAAGCGGCAGGTATACGTCCCACAACCTGTCTTCTGCCTCATCACTAAAAATGGCAGAACTGATACTGGCCCATCAGCAGGCGCAAAAGTCAGGATCACCCGGGGCCTCCCTACGGAAGAGGCAGGAAGCTTTTAACCGGGATGCCGGCAAAGTCATTAAAACACTGGAACTGGTTGCAGATCATTCCTTCAGCAGGGCCAAAGTACTTACACGCAGCCTGGCCGAAATGACCGAACGGGAACAGGCCGACAGTCAATGGCTGAACACGGTAGACCGGCTGCTGGCAACCCTTGCGGGTAACAAAGAAACAAAGGGGGACCGTGCCTGGCTGGAACTTCAGCAATTGCTGGTTATAAAAAGACTGCAGAAGAACGGCAGGCTTGAGCAGGCAAAACTGCAGATGCAGATCCAGCTGGAAAAGGCAAAGGCTGCCATTAACAGGGCGATGATAAAAAAACTGAAGAAGGAAATGAAGTGAATTCACAGCTTTTCGTCTTTGTTGGTATTTGCCCTGATCTCCGCCGTCGTTGCGTTTTATAACCAACAACGAACTGCATTACAAAAATCTCTTCGCAAGTTTTACTTTTTCTTTTTTGCTTCTCCAAATCCTTCGGCTTCTCTCAGGAGGAGCCCGCCAATCGATTACAGCCCGATTGGCGGAAACAGCTATGTGCAACGGTTGTACTACTGTGACTTCAGTATTTGTAATTCTACTCTTAGATTCATAAAGTTTACGAAAGCATAAAGAAGTATTTAATTCAATACATACCCACCCATCCATTTCAGTAATACTGATTGCTACCCGGTATGTTTCCATTTTACTCCTTCTGAGCAGTCAAACAACCACTCATTAAAAAGCAAACTATGTCTGTCGCAGTAAACCTCGATATAAATGGTATGTGCTTGAACCTGCCTCCGGAAAAAAGTATACTGGTCACGTGGCGCTGGCCGGACAAACGGGCGGAGCCATTCGGGTTGTCCTTGATTTTTTTGTTTCTCCAGAGCGAAGCCGAAGGATCATCAAGGCAAAAGAAAATAAAAAGAGTAAGACACTTCACACCTCAGCAATATGAATGTAGTTCTTTACCCAGGTGAGTACTACAACTACCGTAGCGTCTTTTCTATAAACAGGTAGTTTCTTCCATAATTGAAATAATATTTTCATGAGCAGCGTTTACGGTCTTACGAACAAAACGGCTGTATGATCCGGTAATACCGGTTTATTACAACCGTATCTATTAACCAAATCCACAGACCTGATGAACAACTTTACCTTTTCTCTTTATTTCAAAAAACTATTATGCTGTTTTTCTTTCCTCCTGCTTTTAGCAGCAGTGAACGCACAGGTGCCTGTTATTTCAGGCGGCGTTGGACAAACAAACAATAATCCCAATAACGCAGCCAATGGCGGTGATGCCACGGGCCTGGGTTGCGGGGGTGGTGGCGCTAATTTTTATGGCGGCGATGGCGGCGATGGTCTCTATGGCGGTGGTGGCGGCGGCGCAGCAGGATTCACTGCAGTAAATATGACCGGTGGTGCAGGCGGCCAGGGTGTAATTGTTGCTGCATTTTATAATGGCGCTATCTTTTTATACAGCAATGTATATACAACAGGTTCGTCATTCACCGTAGGCCCTCTTATTAGCTCGGTAAAGATCTGGGCCATAGGAGCAGGAGGTGGTGGTGCAGGATCAACAGATAATGACGGAACCGTTGGCGGCGGCGCTGGTGCAGGCGGTACTGCTTATATTACCAGGGCCGTTACCCAGGGTGATATCGTTACATACAGCTTAGGTGTGGGTGGCGCCGGCGGAACAGATGCAAACAATGGCAGCAATGGTGATAATACAACAGCTACCGTAGCCGGAACAACCATTACCGGGTTCGGCGGCGCAGGTGGTGAATATAATAATGATATTGATGCAGCCGGCGGTTCATACAGTGGCGGCGATGGCGGCATGGATGGCGGTAGTGGAAAAGGAAGCAGCGGCGATACCGGCGGCGGCGGCGGTGGCGGCATCGGCAATGCCATAGGAGGCACACCCGGCAGCGACGGCGCAAACGGGGCTGATGCATCCGATGTTTCGGGATTATTTGCCGCCCTCAGCATTGGCACCATATTACCCATTGAATGGAAAAGTTTTATTGTTACAAACCAGAAAGACGGCGCCCTGCTGCAATGGGAAACCAGCTTTGAATTAAATGCACTGAGTTTTACCGTACAATACAGTACCGACGGAATTCGCTTTACCAATACCGGGACCGTGGCAGCAGCCAATAATATAAACGGGCATGCCTATCAATACCTGCATGCCGATCCGCAACAGCAAACAGGTTATTACAGGCTGTATCAAACCGGCACCGACGGGAAGATCAGCTACAGCAGCATCATTAGAAATACTGTTCAGGCAACAGACCAGAAAGACATTGTACTCAACGGAAGCAATATCATAAGCGGCGTAATAAGATTCCAGCTTAACCGGAAAACCGTTGTGGAAATTTTAAGTATGGATGGCAGACTGGTATACAGCAGGCAGCTTGAAAAAGGAAGCAATGAAATTAATGCAGGCGGCCTGTCAACGGGTTATTATATCCTGCGCACTTCAACCGGTATGCAGAAGATATTGATCCAATAAGTTAGATAAACATTTTTTTGAACGCCTCATCACTAAATTGATGAGGCGTTTTTATTTTCACCCTGCACTGCATGGAGTACCTGTTTATTGAGTATTCAAATATTCAATACACAATGTTCAATGTTCAGTCTGGAGTTTTCAATACTTGAAAACCTTTCCATTCGCCATCACCTGCTGCGTCTTCTCATCAAAAGTTACTTTGTACCCGGTTCTTACTGCTGCATTCGTCATGATGGTGGCAATGGAATGACTATATCCTGCTTCCACCGGCGCATTGGGTTGCTGCCGGCTGCGGATGCATTCCATCCAGTTGCGCATGTGATTGCTGGTAAGACTGTCGCCGCCTGTATTGGCAGAAGCCACCACTTTAGGTGCATTATCAATAAGTATGGATTCAGGCAACAGGTTTGCCTTCATGTTCATGGCTGCGGCCATTCGTTCGGATAGTCCGCCCCGGGGGGATACTTTATTTGTGATGAGATTCAGTTCGCCGCCGTTGGAATAATAGATCTCTGCAGGGTTCTCATCGCCGTTGTGCATACGGGAAGCAAACGAAACCTGGAAGCCGCTGCTCATATCATTTGGCGGACCGTAATCAAACACGGCAAGCGTGGTATCCCAGTTCTTTCTTCCGTCCTTCCACATATATATACCGCCATTGGCCACCACGCTTCGTGGATGTGCCAATCCGCTGAACCAATGCACCGTATCTATCTGGTGGCTCATCCATTGGCCCGGCATGCCGGAGGAATAAGGCCAGAACAAACGATACTCCAGGTATTTACGTGGATCCCATGCCTCAAAAGGACGGTTCATTAAAAAGCGCTTCCAGTCTATATCCTCTTCTTTACATTTTGCCACTAAGTCTGGCCGGCGCCAGCGGCCGGGCTGGTTAACATTCCAGGTAAGTTCCACCATGGTGATGGGCCCGAACTTTCCCTGCTGAATAAAATCGGCTGCTGCTTTATAATTACCGCCGCTACGCCGTTGAGAACCGATCTGCACGATCCTGCCTGTAGCTTTCACTGCTTTCAGTGCAGCAATATTATCATCCATTGTTTCGGCAAAAGGTTTTTCCACGTATGCATCTTTGTTTGCCTTCATCGCTTCTATGCAATGCAGGGCATGCTGGAAATCGGCCGTAGCGATGATCACTGCATCAATGTCTTTGGTATTATACAGTTCTTCATTGTTCATGCAGGCTTTTATATCATGGCCCATGGCATTCTTCAAAAAAGTCCGGCCTTCTTCACGCCGCGGTTTCCATATATCCGACACGGCAACAAGATCAAAATTCAGTTCCTGGTAATGATTTAAAAAAGACGGGAACAGGGATTGCCGGAACCGGTCGGAAAAGCCAATGGCTCCCAGTCTTACCCGGTCGTTGGCGCCCCGTATATTGGCATAGCTTTTAGCACTGAAGCCCATGGCCCCGATATAGGTTCCTGCGGCGGCGAGTGCAGAATTGCGGATGAATTTTCTGCGTGTTGGCATGATGAAGAGTTATGAGTTATAGGCTTTAAGTGAGGTGTTTTTAGTGAAGCTCTTTTATTTTAATACTCCGATAAGACACTTCATTTCCATGATCCTGCAAAAGGATATGGCCCTTGTATGCTTCACCGAAATTTTTCCAGATCACATACTTGCTGATGGCAACAAGATCCCGGTATTCTTTTGAACCACGTATGTACTCCAGCACTTTTACCCCGTTTAAATAATGTTCTACTTTATTATTGGGATACACAACAATGCGTCCGCAGTTCCAGGCACCTGCCGGCCGAACAAATCTTTTCTGTTTATCTGCTTTGATCAGGTCATATAAAGAAGCCAGGGTTCTGTTTCCTTCACGCCCCTGTTTGGCATCGGGGTGCAGGCTATCATCCAGCACCTGGTATTCCAGCCCGATGGCGGAACCGGAAGATGCTTCTGCAAGCGTTACAAAATATTTTACCCCGCTGTTGGCCCCGGGAGTTAGTTTAAATTCAAAAGAAAGATCGAATGCGGCATATTGTTCTTTGGTTATGATATCGCCTCCATTGGTGGACTCTCCGCCCTGCGACGGCAGTACATTGATGGAGCCATTGCTGATTGTCCAGCCTTTGGCCGGAAAACTATTTCCCTTTGCGCTGATCCATCCCTCTTCCGTTTTTCCATCGAATAACAACCGCCAGCCGTTCTTTTTTTCATACGCTGTTAATGAGTTGGGAACATAGTTTACCACGTACACATTCGGCGCAAACGGCGTTGGTTTGATATCGGCTGTATTTATATATATATGTTTTTGAAGAAGATTTTTTTACCTGCCCGGCTTTCTGCAACCGAATGAGCCTGCAGCCCGATGAACCCTTTTGCATCAATGGTATCCACTACGTATGCTGCTGCAATGCCATTCACCCAGGTCTTCATTTCATTGCCGATGCATTCAATTTTATAATGATTGTATTGTTTCGGTTTGTAGGCGTACTGCGCTGCTGCATTCAGCTGCATGGGGTAGAGCCATTCTCTCCTGCCTTCATCGTAGATGCCGCCCGTCCACCGGCGCCAGGTGGGATCCACTTCGCATTGCCTGCCGTATACTTTTCCTTCGCCGCTAAGTGCCGTTGCATCATAATGGCTTCTTGTCTGTACGCCCGAATTACCTTCTTCGTCTTCTACGTATATATCCAGCTCAAGTACAAAATCACCGTATTCTTTTTCGGTAGTTAAAAATGTATTTCTTGTATTGGCAACGGTGGTGGCAACGATCGCTCCGTCTTCTGCTTTAAAAGTTGCTTTGCCACCGAGTGTTTTCCACCCGGCCAGGTCTTTCCCATTGAATAAGTTTGTCCAGCCCTTTGGCGGCTGAGCTATAGCAGATAAAGAAATAAATAAAAGTCCGGTGATGAGATGACTGATCCGTTTCATAAAGATTAAGCTGGTTGTTTTGGGCAGGTGGTCAGTAAATGTAATAAATTTTTTAACGAAGGAAGCCGGCACCCGCAATAGTTGATCATTTCACTGTATTCCGGGCGGGCAATTCCCGCCCGGAATACATACTATTCTCCTCTTTTTACCGTTATACCCGGAGTGTTTCCTGAACAGGAACCCACTAATTTCAAAACCAGCATCCAATGAAGAAACTATTCCTGGCTATTCTATTCTCGGTTCCGGCAATACTGTTTGCCCAGCAAAAGACCGGTAACCTTACCATATTTTCCGAAGACGGCGATAAATTCTACCTCGTTCTTAACGGCGAAAAACAGAATAGCAGCCCGCAATCGAACCTGCGGCTGGAAGAACTACCGCAACCGTATTACAATGCAAAGATCGTTTTTGAAGATGCCAACCTGGCGCCCATATCAAAGAATGCATTGATGATCGCCAGCGCAGATAACGTGATGATGGACGTGACCTATAAGATCAAAAAAGACAAAACAGGCAAGACCAAACTTAATTATTATTCGGCCATTGAAGTGCAGCGTGATTTTATTCCGCCCGCCGGCGTATGTGTTTACCGTTACGGTGCACCTTCGCAGGTAAGGGTGAGCAATGGGACCGTATTAACCACTACCACCACCACAACTACCAACGATGCGGTGGTAGCCAATGTGAATGCACCGGGCATCAGCATGAACATCGCCATCAACGATCCGCTGATGCAGACCTCAACTACCACAACCACTACTACCAGCAGTAACAGTTATTCTAATTCTAATTCTAATTCAAATACCAATCATAACGAATCAAGGAATGGAGGCTGCAGCGGATGGCCCATGAACTCGGCTGATTTTGCGGCTGCATTAAAAACGATCAGCAACAGCAGTTTTGATGAAACCAGGCTGACCACAGCTAAAAGCATTGCATCAAAGAATTGTCTTTCCAGCGACCAGGTAGTGAAGATCTGCAACCTCTTCAGTTTCGAAGAGAGCAAGCTGGTTTTTGCCAAACATGCCTACAAATTCACCACCGATAAAAAGAATTATTTTAAGGTGAATGATGTGTTCTCTTTCTCAAGCAGTAAAGAAGAGCTGAGTAAATTTGTAGACGGCGAATAGTACTAACCCACCCATTATACTAAAATGTTCTGCCGGCTGGTGGAACATTTTTGCTTTAAGGATATTCCCAAAAAAAATACTCTGATAATTTTTATTTTTCTTTTTTGCTTCTCCAAAAAAGAAACAAAAAAGGAGCCCGCCAATCGATTACTGCCCGATTGTCGGAAACAGCTATGTGCACCGGTTGTACTACTGTGACTTCAGCATTGGTAATTCTACTAGTAGGTGGCAAGAGTATACTAATACAAAAGAGGCTATTAGTTAAAACCACACACCCCCTACTTTTCCGGTAATACAAATTATCAACCCGGTATGTTTCCATTTTACTTCTTCTGGGCAGTTAAACAACCACTCGTTAAAAAGCAAACTATGCCCGCCTCAGTAAACCACAATATGAATGGTATGTATTTGAAGCGGTCTCCGAAAAAAGTATACTGGTCACGTGGCGCTGGCCGGACAAACGGGCGGAGCCATTCGGGTTGTCCTTGATTTTTTTGTTACTTTTTGCATCAAGGCAAAAAGTAAGTAACAATTCAAGCCCGTTGATCGGAGATCAAGCGGAGGCAGGACATGCGACCGGGTTGCCGGTTTCTTTGTATATTTATCCTCAACCCCACATCTATGCGCCAGGTAATTTTCATAGCTGTATTATTTTCTTTTACTACCGTCTTTTCGCAAACCACCATACAAAGAGACCCGGAGATCGAAAAGATGGTAAAGGAAGTTTCTGCCGATTCGTTGAAGAATTACATCAGCACATTGGTTGCCTTTGGCACCCGCAATACCTTAAGTACGCAAACCGATCCCAAACGGGGCATTGGCGCCGCCCGAAACTGGGTGCTTGCAAAATTCAATGAATTTGCCAAACAGTCGGGTGGAAGATTATCGGCCTTTATTGATACCACTACCTTACAACCCGATGGCAGAAGAGTGGATGTTCCATTGCTTTTGGGAAACGTGGTGGCTATCTTAAAAGGAACCGACCCGGATGACAAACGTATCTTTCTCATCAGCGGCCACCTGGACAATATGCGAAGCAGTGTGATGGACCGAACCGGCGATGCCCCCGGCGCCAACGACGATGGCAGCGGAACCATAGCCGTAATGGAATGTGCAAGGATCATGAGCAAACATTCTTTCCCGGCCACCATTATTTTCGTGGCGGTGAGTGGTGAAGAGCAGGGATTGCTGGGCGCCAATTTTATGAGTGAAAAAGCAAAGAAAGAAGGATGGGATATTGAAGCCGTGCTCAACAACGATATCATGGGCAGCAACAACAGCAACGAAACCAACATCATCAACAATACAAAGATCCGGGTGTTCAGCGAAGGCCTGCCGGCTTATGAAACAGAAAAGTCGGCCGTAATTATCCGCAGCCTGGGCCTGGAAAATGACGGAAAGTCGAGGCAGCTTGCCCGCTATGTAAAAGAAACAGGCGAACGCTATGTAGATAACCTGGAAGTGGTGATGATCTACCGCAACGATCGTTTTCTCCGCGGCGGCGATCATACACCTTATGTGCAGCGGGGTTTTGCGGCAGTTCGCTTCACCGAAATGAATGAGAACTATACCCGGCAGCACCAGGATGTACGCACGGAGAACGGCATCCGGTATGGCGACCTGGAAGAACATATCGACTACGAATACCTGCGTAAGAACACTGCTATGAATCTTTGCAACCTGGCTAATCTTTCCAAAGCGCCTTATATGCCCGATTCGGTAAAAATGGATGTGAAGAAATTAAGCAACAGCACTTATCTTTATTGGAAAGCGCCGGCGGTGGGAAAGCTCAAAGGATATTATGTGCTGATCCGGGAAAC